>NZ_DBGS01000089.1:0-63443 GCF_002295455.1 Thalassospira sp. UBA848
GGCTGGTGGTTTTTGCTGCGCAAGATGCTGCGCATTTCCAAGGCCCACCGCATCACGTCAATCGCTGACTTTATCTCGTCACGCTATGGCAAAAGCACCCAGCTTTCCGTCCTTGTGACCCTGATCGCGGTGATCGGCACCACGCCCTATATCGCGCTTCAGCTCAAGGCAATCGCCACCAGCTATACGGTGCTGACGGCCTGGGATCACGGCATGATTGAGCCGGTCCGCGAAACGGTCAGCGTCTTTTCCGACAGTGGCTTTTGGGCCGCTGTTGGCCTGACGCTTTTTGGCATTCTGTTTGGCACGCGCTTTATTGATGCCGACGAACATCACGAAGGCATGGTCGCTGCCATCGCCTTTGAAAGTCTGGTTAAGCTGTTTGCCCTTCTGGCCGTTGGTTTCTTTGTCTCGTTCGTGATGTATGACGGGCTTGGCGATCTGTTTGCACAATCAGCCGAAAACGCCGATACGGCAAAACTTTTGATGCTGCCGGAAAATGGCAGTTCACGCTGGCTGACGCTTATGATGCTGTCGATGGCCGCCATCCTGTGTCTGCCGCGCCAGTTTCAGGTCATCATCGTTGAAAATGTCGATGAACGTCATCTCGCCACCGCAAGCTGGGCGTTCCCGCTGTATCTTCTGGCGATGAACCTGTTTGTTCTGCCGATCGCGCTTGCCGGGCTTGGCGCACTTCCGGTCTGGTCGGACCCGGATTTCTTTGTGATTTCCGTCCCGCTTTTTGAAGACCAATCCTTGCTGGCCCTTCTTGCCTATGTTGGCGGACTTTCGGCCAGTACCAGCATGGTCATTGTTGCGACCATCGCCCTTTCCACCATGGTATGTAACGACCTGATTGTCCCGGCCCTGCTGCGTATTCGCCCACTGCGCCTGACCGAGCGTGATGACCTGACCGGACTTTTGATCTTTATCCGCCGCGCCTCCATCGTTGTCGTGGTGTTTATGGGCTTTGCCTATTACCGGTCTGCCGGGGCCAGTGATGCCTTGGCCGAAATCGGCCTTATTTCCTTTGCCGCCATTGCCCAGTTCATCCCGATCATGATTGGTGGCCTGTACTGGAAGGGTGGCACGCGCACCGGTGCGCAGGTCGCACTGACCATCGGTTTTGCCGTTTGGGGCTATACGCTGTTGCTGCCATCGCTTGCCGACAGTGGCTGGATGGATCCGTCCTTAATTCTGAACGGCGCGTTTGGCCATCCGTGGTTGCGCCCCGAGAGCCTGTTTGGCCTGACCGATTTTGCGCCGCTGACCCATGCCCTGATCTGGTCGATTTCGCTTAATACCGCAGCCTATGTGCTGATCAGCCTGTTTACCGTACCAAGTGCGCTTGAACGTATTCAGGCAACCCTGTTTGTCGATGCCTTTTCGCGCAAAGGACAGGATACGGTGATCTGGCGGTCATCGGCCTCGGCCAATGATCTTTATGAACTGGTTGAACGGTTTTTGGGCCGGGATCGTGCCTATCAGTCCTTCCGCCAGTTTGACCGAAGCATTGACCCTTCGTGGCGGGGCAAGGGCGAAGCCGATGCCGACATGATCGCCTTTACCGAACGCCTGCTGGCCGGGTCCATCGGGGCGGCATCGGCGCGTGTCATGGTGTCATCTGTTGCCAAGGGGGAGATGGTCAGCCTTGATGAAGTGCTTGAGATTCTTGAAGAAACATCGCACGTCATCGAGTATTCCCAACGCCTTGAAACCAAGTCCCGGGAGCTTGAAAAAACCGCCGCCGAGCTGCGCGCGGCCAATGAACGGCTCAAGGAACTGGACCGGCTCAAGGATGAATTCCTGACAATGGTCAGTCATGAATTCAGGACCCCACTGACATCGATCCGGTCTTTCTCCGAGATTCTGGTCGATTCGCCCAACCTTGACCCGAAACAGGCCGACCACTTCCTTGAGATTATTGTCCGTGAAAGCGAACGTCTCACACGGCTGATTGATGATCACCTTGATCTTGCCCGCCTGGAAGCCGGTCATTCCGACTGGCGTGCGGTCGAGGTGGACCCGCGCACGGTGCTTGATGAAAGCATCGATGCGGTCAAAGGCCTTTTTGATTCCAAGGGCGTGGTGCTGACCACGGAATATTCGCGCAATTCGGTATTGTTGCATGTCGACCGGGACCGCCTGACACAGGTCTTTATCAACCTGCTTTCCAACGCGGCCAAGTTCTCTGACCCCGATCATCCCGAGGTCTCTGTCAGGGGCGAGGCCATGGATGGCGGTTATCTGGTGTCGATCACCGACAACGGCAACGGCGTTGCCCCCAACGAGCTTGAGATCATCTTTGACAAATTCTCGCGCGGCGGCAAATACGCTGACGACAAACCCAAACCATCCGGTTCCGGCCTTGGACTGGCAATCGCCAAACATGTCGTCGAACATTGTCAGGGCAAAATCTGGGCTGAAAGCCCGGCAGGACAGGGCGCGACGTTCCGCGTTTTCATCCCCGGCGAGATGATGGAGGCCATTGCCCCGGCAAGACCCGATACCCTGGCCAAGTAATCCACCTTCCAGATACAACAAGGGCGCGCAAAACAAACTTTGCGCGCCCTTGCTCATTCTTGGTCATTGCGGTGATCGCAATGCTTAACCCGTCGCTTATTTCATCGTCGGCATGACGAATTCAGCACCCTTGCGGATACCGGTCGGCCAGCGCGAGGTGATGGTTTTCAGCTTGGTATAGAAGCGAACGCCTTCCGGGCCATGCATGTGATGGTCACCAAACAGCGATGCTTTCCAGCCACCAAACGAATGGAAGGCCATCGGAACCGGGATCGGCACGTTGATGCCAACCATGCCGGTCTGGGTCCGTGCAGCAAATTCACGTGCGGTATCACCATCGCGGGTGAAGATCGCGGTGCCGTTGCCATATTCATGATCGTCAACAAGGTTGGCAGCGGTATCAAAATCATCGGTGCGCACCACCGACAGAACCGGGCCAAAGATCTCTTCCTTGTAGATGCTCATATCCGGGGTGACGTCATCAAACAGGGTGCCACCAACGAAGTAGCCGTCTTCATAGCCCTGAAGCTTGATGTCACGGCCATCAACGACCAGCTTGGCACCTTCTTCGACACCCTTGTTGATATAGCCAACAACCTTGTCGCGGTGCGCAGCAGTGACCAGCGGGCCCATTTCGGCGGCCGGATCCGTGCCCGGCGCCACACGCAGTTCATTGATGCGCGGAACCAGCTTTTCGATCAGGGTATCTGCCGTTTCCTTGCCAACAGGAACAGCGACCGAGATGGCCATGCAACGCTCGCCAGCTGAACCGTAAGCCGCGCCCATCAGGGCATCAACCGCCTGATCCATGTCGGCATCCGGCATGATGATCATGTGGTTTTTCGCCCCGCCAAGGGCCTGACAACGTTTGCCCTGTGCGGTTGCGGTTTCGTAGATGTATTTGGCAATCGGGGTCGAGCCGACAAAGCTGATGGCCGAAACATCCGGATCAAACAAAAGCGCATCAACGGCTTCCTTGTCACCCTGAACAACGTTGAACACACCGTCCGGAAGACCGGCTTCGGTCAGCCATTCTGCCAGCAGAAGCGAGGCGGACGGATCGCGCTCGGACGGTTTCAGGATGAAGCAGTTGCCGCACGCAAGGGCGACCGGGAACATCCACATCGGCACCATGGCCGGGAAGTTGAACGGCGTGATACCGGCAACGATGCCCAGCGGCTGACGGATGGAATGGCTGTCAACCTTGGTACCGACATTCTCGGTGAACTCACCTTTCAGCAGCTGCGGCGCACCGGTTGCAAACTCGACAACCTCGATCCCGCGGGTGACTTCGCCCAGCGCATCGGACAGAACCTTGCCGTGTTCGGCGGTGATGGCAGCAGCGAGTTCTTCGGAACGATCTTCGAGGATGCCAAGGAACTTGTTGAGAATGCGCGCACGGCGCAGCGGCGTGGTTGCCGCCCATTCGGCTGCGACTGCGGATGCGGACTCAACAGCTGCTCGGACTTCGGCCTTGGACGCCAGATCAACCGTCGCGCTTTCGGCACCCGTCGCCGGATTGAAAACCGGTGCCGAACGACCGGACGTACCGGCAACACGTTTGCCGTTGATGTAATGGGTAAGTTGGGTTGCCATTGGGTTTCTCCCGATAAACCTGATGATCAGTGGGACGATCTTGGTACTTGATATAAGTGGGGGTTTTACCCCTCATAATCTGTACCCATTATGACTATGCACAGGGATGCACATCAATTATCATTTCCGCAAAATCGATGTGCAAAAATTAAAGTCACTACAGGACCACACCCGTTATGGATTGGGACCGTTTCCGCATCTTTCTGGCTGTTGCCCGCCAAGGCCAGATCCTTGCCGCTGCCCGGCAGCTTGGCCTGAACCACGCAACGGTGGGCCGGCAGCTAACAGCCCTTGAACAGGAACTTGGCACCAAGCTGATTGAACGGCGCACCACCGGATCGGACCTGACCCCGGCGGGACAGGAGTTGATGCAGGCGGCAGAGGCCGCTGAATCGGCTTTCTTGCGCGCGGGCAATGCCGTTTCAAACCAGTCCGAAATGATCAGCGGCACGGTCCGCGTCGGCGTACCGGATGGATTGGGCAACTATTTTCTTGCAAGTGAGTTGGCTCACTTTGCTTCAAATCACCCGGACCTTGTCATTCAGCTGGTGCCGCTGCCACGCACCTTTTCGCTGTCCCAACGCGAAGCCGACATTGCCATCACACTTGACCGACCCAAGCAGGGACGCCTTGTGATCCGCAAACTCACCGACTACACGCTGAGTGTCTATGCCACGAAATCCTATATCGAACGCTTTGGCGCGGTCGAAACCGAGGCCGATCTGACGGACCGCCTGTTTGTCACCCATATCGAGGATCTGATTTACAGCCGCGCGCTGGATTATGCCGCCCGCCTTGGCAAACTGATGAAGCGTCGCTTTGAATGCGGCAGTGTGGTGGCCCAGATGGAGGCGGTGCGCAACGGATATGGTATCGGCATCCTGCATGACTACGCCACCGAAGGCATCCCCGACCTTGTCCGCCTGCTGCCTGAAATCCGCTTCACCCGAAACTACTGGATGCTTCAGCACCCGGACACCAAGGATACCCGGAGCGTCGCGGCGATTGCAGAGCATATTACCAAGGTGGTGCGCACAGCACGCGCCAGATTTATCGTCGAATAACCAACACCGGTGCAAAGCCGAAATGCAAAGCTAAGTCGTCCGACGTCATACGCGCGAACACCGTCCTGACGACAACAGGCATGCAACTGGGCCTGCAAACAGAAACCAGCCTTTAGCTACCCCAACAAACACAAAAGCCCGTTCAAAACTGAACGGGCTTTTGAAGCATCAACAAATGACGATTGTTCATTTATTTCGCCAATCGATCTCGAACTTGGCCTGCGGCGACAGGGTCCGCAGCTTTTGTTCGAAATAGGCCTGCATTTCAGCAAGACTTTCCTCGTCAGCGGCAGACATTGCAACCGTCAAAAACAGGTAGGTCGCGCTCAGCTCGCAGGCGCCTTTTTCAAAGGCCAGCAAACCGGCATCTGGTTTGCGCAGCGAAACCTCGACATTATCGCCGCGGGCTTGCAGCAACATACCCTTCAAAAAGCAAGGCGCATTGCGCAGATAGATGTCTGCAAACGCAAAGCTGTCAACATTATCTTGTTGCTTGGAAGTTTCAGAAACAGGGGAGGCGTCTTCAATCGAAACATCCATTGATTCGACTGCAGCCGGCCAGGACTCCTTCACATTAATCGCAAGATTAGACATATGCATCACCAATCCTTTAAGGGCGCATTCGCGCACGGTATCCCCATACCCCTTGGACACGCATCTCATATCGTGTTTTCGTCAAACAATGATGACTATTAGTCACTTACACTGCAGAACGAACCAACGTCAATGCACTTTGTCCTGTAGAAAAATGTCCCAAATCGGGCAAACCGCAAGGTCCGTGGCAACATTTTTTGTCACCACGGAGTTCTGCATCGCACAAATTCAGGCTTTTGGCGCCTTAAAGCCTTTGGGCATCGCCGTTCACGGCAGTTGCCAGACGCCCATCACAATCGTGTGAAACTTTTGTGCAACAAGGAATTTATCGAATATTGCCGCCTGTCGTTACCCTTGGACGACGTCCTGGCGTTGCGCACCCAAGCCCTCGATTCCAAGCTCCACGACGTCACCCGGCTTGAGGTAAACTTGCGGGTTCTGTCCCATGCCAACACCGGGCGGGGTACCGGTCGAGATGATGTCACCCGGTTGCAAGCTCATGAAGCGCGACAGATAGCTGACCACATGGGCCACGCCATACACCATGGTTTTCGTACTGCCGTCCTGATAGCGCACACCATTGACATCAAGCCACATGGCAAGGTTTTGCGGATCCTTGATCTCGTCGCGGGTCACAAGCCACGGGCCCGTCGGGCCAAAGGTATCAGCACTTTTGCCTTTCACCCACTGACCAGAATGCTCAAGCTGGAAAGTGCGCTCCGAGACATCATTGATCAAACAATAGCCTGCGACATAATCAAGCGCGTCGGCTTCATCGACATATTTGGCATGCTTGCCAATCACAATGCCAAGCTCGACCTCCCAGTCGGTTTTTGTCGAACCGCGCGGGATTTCGATGGTGTCATTCGGGCCGCACACGGCCGACGTCGCCTTAAAGAAAATGATTGGTTCGGGCGGAACGTCCATACCAGCCTCAGCCGCATGGTCCGAATAATTCAACCCGATACAGATGAACTTGCCCGGCTGGCCGACACAGGCCCCAATGCGCGGGTTGCCGGACACAACAGGCAGACTTTCAGGATCAAGTGCCGCAATACGCGCAAAGGTTTCATCAGAAATCGTGGCCGGATCAAAATCATCAACCACACCGGAAAGATCCCGAATGACACCACCAACATCACAAAGCCCCGGTTTTTCTGCCCCCAACGGGCCATAGCGCAAAAGCTTCATGAATTCTCTCTCCTGAGTTCGTCATTGGGATGATTTGCGCGTCTTGTTCTTCGCCAAACGCTGCAAAAAGATGGGTTATTCCTCATACAATATTGATGTCATATCATGTTCCCCCAAGGCAAGCCTCTTGGACAAAACATTATCCAATTAATTCAACAGCATTGTTCTCGTCCGGCAATTCGATATCATCGCAGCCAAAATCAGTTCGGCATGAAACGGAAACGACGACCATGATGAAAACCATAACTGCGGCTGATGGCCATACACTGGATTGCTGGTTTGAAGACCCCGTTGGCGCGCGCCGTGGCGGTATCGTGATCCTGCAAGAAATCTTTGGCGTCACCGAACAGCTCAAGGGTGTTGCAAGAAAGTATGCTGAACTTGGCTATGAGGTTGCCGTCCCTGCCCTGTTTGACCGGATAGAACCCAATGCGGCTGTCGACTTCAACGATTTCGAGCGGGCCCGCGCCTTGATGATGGCGTCTGACCTGTCAGACAATCTTTGTGACATTGATGCCACCATCAACGCCCTCAAAGCCAATGGCGGCAAAGTTGCGGTAATCGGTTTTTGCTGGGGCGGCGGCTTGGCCCTGCGCTGTGCCCAAAGCCTTGATATCGCGGCAGCTGTGGCATTTTACGGGACACGGCTGAACCTGTATCTGGATCGCCCGTTGGCCAAACCGTTCCTGGGGCATTTTGGCCTTGCCGACAGTCACGTACCGGTCGAGATGATCGAAGAGGCAAAGGCCGCCATGCCCGACATGGAAATCCACATGTATGAGGCGGGTCACGCCTTCGCCAACGAAGCGCGCACAGCCTATGTCCCCGCCGCTGCTGAAGTGGCCCATGCCCGCACGCAAGAATTTCTGGCAACGCATTTGAAGTAATCTGCTTGCCATCCGCATTTCGCGTAGAGGATATCTGCGCATCCCACGACCCGTGGCCCGAAAGCAGCACCAACAAACCCCGCGTCACCGGGATTTAGTGGTTGCTAAACACCCCCGTCACATAACGAATGACGGGGGTGTTTTGATGCAAGCTTGTTGTTTTACCGGGCGCTGAGCTGTTCGAACAAACGGGCTACGGCCTCGGCCCCGGGGTCAATATGACCTTCGAGCTGTTCGGCATTGATGTAGGATGCGCGCCCGGCTTTTGCCTTCACAATGGTCGAGGTATGAACAGCACCCTTGCGCGCAGCATCTGCCGCAGCCGAAAGGTCTTTTTCTTCAAGAGCATTCAATGCGGGTTTCAGGGCATCAACCATGGTGCGATCACCAAGCTCGGCCCCCCCGATTTGCTGCATGCGCTCCAGACCGTCCTTGAGCGATGCGACCATCGAACGCCCGCTTGAGGCCGCATCACCCGCAGCGGTAAAGAAGATTGCCAGCAACACACCGGATGATCCGCCCATTGTCTGGCTAAGCTCCTGCCCGATGGCGCGCAAAAGCTGGGTGTGATCGGCAAGTGGCAGTCGATCAAGCGCCCCCATCAAGGCCCTTGCGGCTGTGGCAAGCGTTGATCCTGTATCCCCGTCACCTGACTTGGCATCAAGCGCATTCAGGTCATTCTCGGCATCAATCAGAATGTGACAGCATTGGGTCAGGAACGCCGCTGTCTGCCGGTGTTCAGAGGGGATCGGCTGGATCGGCGTCAGTCCATCGGGAAGTTCAACAACATTGACCGGCTTTATCGGGTTGCATCCAGGCCACGCCGACGGGGCGCAGGGTGCTGACAACCAGGCATGGTCTTCGGCACTGATCGGATACACGGAAACAGAAAAGCCCCGCATATCAAGCGACGTCATCATGGCGGCTGGCCCTACGATGAATTTCAGATTCTTGGCAATCGACGAATTGATCAGGTCGTTTGCCAGAATCGCCATCTCAAGCACAGACGTCCCGCCAAGGTTGTTGAGCAACACCACATGCGGCTTGTTTTCCATCACCGCAGCAAGTTTGGCCGTGACCGCAGCCATGGCCTGTTCGGCATTGTGGTAATCAATCTGCTGAACACCCGCTTCACCGTGAATACCAAGGCCAAGCTCTGCCTTACCATCACCAATACGGTTTTCCTTGGGGGAACCCGGAACGGTACAGGTATCAAGTGACATGCCGATGGATTTGGTCCCGGCAATCACCCGCTCGGCGGCCGCAGTGACATCTTCAAGCGCAGCCCCGCTTTCGGCCATCGCACCTGCTATCTTGTGAACAAAAAGCGTCCCCGCCACACCGCGGGGCTGCGGCAAGTCCGGCAAGGCAATATCATCATCAACAATGACAATGTTGACCTTAAGACCAAAAGCACGCGCGCGTTCCGCTGCCAAACCGAAATTCAGCCGGTCGCCCGTATAGTTTTTGACAATCAGCAAACACCCTGATGGGCCGGTGACAGACAAGATTCCAGCAAGCACCGCGTCAACCGACGGAGATGCAAACACATCCCCGCAAACAGCCGCAGTAAGCATGCCCGCCCCGACAAATCCGGCATGTGCGGGTTCATGGCCGGAACCACCACCGGACACGATGGCAACCTTTGACTTGTCCCAGTCGTTGCGCACAACCACGCGAATATGCGGATAACCGTCAATCCGGGCCAACTTACCGCCGGATGCCTTGATCACACCATCAATGGCTTCGGTTACAGTCGCGTCTTTATTGTTTATGAATTGGGCCATTGTGATCTCCTTCAGGCCATCCGGGCGCCATCAGCGCCGAAGTAGAACGGGTTCCGTGGACTAATCTTGACGATGTCTCCGGTTTTCAGTTCGGTGTGGGCATCCGTGACCGTGATCAGGTCATGGGACTTGAACGTCAGATGCAGGCGCGTCTGATCGCCAAGATGCTCAACCCGCTGGACAAAGCTTTCTTCGCCCTCGCCCTGGATGATTTGTTCCGGACGCAATCCGATTTGGGTTGCGCCGCTGGGGGCACCTGCAAAAACATCGGCAGGCAGAACATTGATCCGTGGCAGTCCAAGGCGGCTTGCCGCATAAATACTGACCGGATCTTCATAGATCTCGCGCGGTGCCCCGAACTGAACCAACCGCCCCTGATCAAGCACCCCGACATGGGTTGCCATGGTCATGGCTTCGATTTGATCGTGGGTAACGTACAAAAGGGTAGCACCCGAGTCCGCCTGAATGGATTTCAGCTCAACCCGAAGGTCTGCACGCAGCTTGGCATCAAGGGAACTTAGCGGTTCATCCATCAGATAAACTGTTGGTTTACGCACCAGCGCCCGCCCGATTGACACACGCTGCATCTCGCCGCCCGACAACTCGGTCGCCTTGTTGTCCAGCTTGTGACTGATCTGCAAGATTTCGGCGATTTCACCGACTTTGCGTTTGATTTCATCTTTGGGCGTTTTCAAAATTGGTGATTTCAGCGGGAATTCCAGATTTTCGCGCACCGTCATATGCGGATAAAGCGAATATTGCTGAAACACCATGGCGACGTCGCGTTGCGCCGGGGTCAGCCCGGTCATGTCGCGGCCACCAATCATGATTTGCCCGGCATCCGGCTTATCAAGCCCCGAAACCATTCGAAGCGTTGTGGTTTTGCCAGCCCCGGTCGGCCCCAGCAGCACAACAAAAGACCCATGCGGAATGGTCATAGTCACATCATCAAGCGCCACATCCGCTCCAAAGCGCTTGGTTACGCCGGTCAAGCTTACCTCAGCCATGTCCGAGCACTCCTTCATTCGCCTGTGAACGCAATGCCTTGCCATGTTGGGCATCGAACAATGTGATGGTTCTTGGATCAAACCGCAGACCAATCAACTGCCCGTTCGTTACTACTTCATGGCTGGGGACACGCGCCTTGAGCAAACCATTTGGCGTATCAAAAGTGACGATCTGGGTGGTGCCAAGATACTCGGTCGCAATCACCCGCCCGCGATAGGGCGCGTCATCATCAAAATCGACATGTTCGGGACGTATGCCAAATGTCAGTTTGCCATTTGCCCCTTCGCGGCTTTGCGGCACCTCCATGGGGACATCGTTTAACCGTACCTCTGTTCCGCCAGTGCCAATCATCCCGTCGAACTCAAGAAAGTTCATTGGTGGCGACCCGATAAATTCGGCCACAAAGCGGGTCGCAGGCCAGTCATAGATGTCCTGGGGAACGCCAAACTGTTCGACAACGCCATGGTTCATAACCACGATCTTGTCGCCCATCTGCATTGCTTCGAGCTGATCATGGGTGACGTAAACCGTGGTTGCCCCCATACGGTCATGCAGAGCGCGCAGTTCCTCGGACATATGTTCGCGGAACTCGGCATCCAGCGCACCAAGCGGCTCATCCATGAAAAATGCCTTGGGGTCACGGACAATTGCCCGACCCAACGCGACGCGCTGGCGATCACCGCCGGACAACCCGCCAACCGGGCGGTCAAGGATGTTCGTGATGCCAAGAATCTCGGCAACTTCACCGACCTTCTTCTTGATATCGCCTGATTTCATCCCCTGACTTTTCAGAGGATAGCTGATATTGGCGCGCACATTCATATGCGGATAAAGGGCAAACATCTGAAAAACAAAGGCAATATCGCGCTGGCTCGCAGGCTTTTGGCCCACTTCCTCGCCATCGATAAAGATTTCGCCCCGCGTGGGCAACTCAAGCCCGGCCATCATGCGCAGCGTGGTTGTCTTGCCACAGCCAGACGGCCCCAGAAGCATGAAGAACTCACCGTCTTCAATCGTGAAGCTTGACGACTGAACCGCCGTAAACGCCCCGAAATCCTTGCGCACGTTTTCAATTCTGATCTGTGCCATGGGTTACTCCGGGAAATGGCTGACGATGATGAACATGACTGTTCCGATCAGCGTGGTGATAAAGGAATAGGTGTAAAGCGTGATCGCAAATGGTTGCATCAGCATGACAACACCCAGCGCAATGAGGACCGATGCCACCATTTCCCATGGACCACGGCGCAGCATCAGAAGTTTATTGATGAAATTGCTCATTTGCGTACGGCTCCAAACGTGATCCCGCGCAACAGATGTTTGCGCAACAGGATGGTGAAGACCATGACGGGCACAAGGAAGATGGTTGCCCCGGCGGCAACCGCCGGCCAGTCCTTGCCACCCACACCAATGATTGTCGGGATGAAGGGTGGCGCTGTCTGGGCAGTGCCAGATGTCAGCAGCACAGCAAACGCATATTCGTTCCACGCAAAGATCAAACAAAAGATTGCTGTGGATGCGATGCCCGTAGCCGCCTGTGGCAACACCACCTTGTAGAAGGCCTGAAAACGGGTATAGCCATCAATGAGGGCGGCTTCTTCATACTCGATCGGGATTTCATCAATGAATCCCTTCAGCAACCAGACCGACAATGACAGGTTTACGGCCGTATAAAGCAGGATCATTCCCAGATGCGTGTCATTCAGCCCAAGATTTCTGAACATCAGAAAAATCGGAATGGCGACCGCAATTGGCGGCATCATGCGCGTTGAAAGAATGAAGAACAGCAGGTCATCCTTGAGCGGCACCCGAAAACGGCTGAACGCATAGGCCGCAGCTGTCCCAAGAATCATGCACAGTGCGGTTGAGCCAAACCCGATAATAACCGAGTTGAGGAAACGTTCGCCATAGCGCGACGGACCGCTGATCACGGTACCCTGATTGCGCGCGATTTCCTCGTACCAGGTTTCGGGCTCGCCGGCTTCTTCAAGCATATCGTCGGTCGCCCGGGTACGTTCGGTAAACAGGTTCACATATCCTTCCATCGATGGTTCAAAAACCACCTTGGGCGGATAGGCGATGGAATCAGCAGGTGACTTGAACCCGGTCGCAATGATCCATAACAAGGGTGCAATCGTTACCAGCGCATAGCCAACAACAAGGACCCCGGCGACCCATTTGGTCCCCTTATTTGGTTCTGTAACAGAAAAACTCATCTTTCTTTTACCTTGTTGAGAGCTTTGACATAAATCGACGCAAGCCCGAACACCGTCACAAACAGAATGACGGCATAAGCCGACGAGTATCCGGTTCGCCATTTTTCAAAGGCTTCGCGTTTCAGGTCGATTGACGTCAATGTCGTCGTATTTCCCGGGCCACCGCCGGTAAGCTGGACCACAAGGTCAAACATCTTGAAGTTCTCAATTCCGCGGAACAGCACGGCCAGCATCAAGAACGGCAGCACCATCGGAACAGTGATCGTCCAGAATTGCCGCCATTTCGACGCCCGATCACACTCGGCCGCCTCATAGATACTTTCGGGAATTGATCGCAGACCTGCCAGACAGATCAGCATCACAAACGGCGTCCACATCCAGGTATCGGCAATCACGATTGCCCAGGGAGCCAGATGCACATCACCAATCATCGAAAAGCTTGCCGGATCAGCACCGGTAAAGAAGGCGATGACATAATTGAAAAGGCCAATTTGCGGCTGATACAAAAAGGTCCAGAAGTTGCCGACCACCGCTGGCGACAGCATCATTGGAAAGACAATTATCGTCGTCCACAGGTCATTGCCCCGGAACTTCTTGTTAATCAGGAACGCCAGCATAAAGCCGATCAGGACCTGCAAGACGATGGTCCAGATCAGAAAATGCGCGGTTGCCTGCATCGTGTTCCAGATATCGGAATCGGTCAGGATGCGCTCGTAATTGCGCAACCCCACCCAATCAACATCACGGTTGGGGCGGTTTACACGGCTGTTGGTAAAACTCAGCCACACCGTCCAGATCAGTGGAAATATGTTGATCGCCAGCAGCAGGAAGATCGTTGGTGCAACAAAAATCCATGCGATGCTTCGGTCCGACAGGCCCCGAATGTGCCGCGCCACACCGTCCGGCGTCGCGCTGGCGATCTTTTCGATCGGAATATTCTTCATTATGGATGCCCTTGACCATGCGGCAAGGCCACACGGTTTCTGCTTTTGTCGGGAATGGTCCCGGCGCAATTACCCATCACACCAGGACCGGTCCAGAGCCAGTCATCGTCAGCAAGATGACTTACAGCTTGCCTTCATCTTCGAAGACTTCGATCCAATCCTTGACCAGATCATCAAGCGCTTCCTTTGCTGTACCGTCACCGGCAACAACATAGTTGTGGACGCGCTCCTGCATCGACAAAAGCAGATCGGCATAAGCAGGTTCCGCCCAGAAGTCCTTCACGATTGCCATGCTATCAAGGAAGGTCTGTGCATATGGCTGACTGCTGGCGAAACCGGGATCTTCGACCACGGCACGCAACGCAGAATAGCCACCAAGCTCCCACCAGCGGGCCTGAATTTCAGGCTGGGCGAACCACTGGATATATTCAAGTGCGGCATCCTGTTTTTCGGAATAGGCAACAACCGAAATCCCCTGACCGCCAAGCTGGGCATATTGCCCTTCCGGACCTGCCGGGTTCGGAAAGTATCCGGATTTTCCACCACCAACATTGGGGTCGGCTTCAACACCGGGCCAGATAAAGGCAAAGTTCATCTGAAGCGCGACCTGGCCGGATTTATAGGCATCAATGTTTTCGCCCATATACCAGTTCGAAGAACCCGGGGGCGTGGCGGTATCATACAGTTCCTTGTAGTATTCCAGCCCGGCAACCGCACCGTCGGAATTGACAAACCCATCGATATCATAGGGCTGATCCGGGTTTTCATACTGGAAACCATAGTTGTAGAGCGCATTGGTAACACCCATGGTGATGCCTTCGGATCCGCGCTCGGTATAGATCGCCGCACCATAGACCGTGTTGCCATCAATCTCGCGCCCCTGGAAGAACTGGGCAATATCCTTCAGTTCCTCGAGGGTTTCCGGCACGCCCAGTTCACGTCCGTACTTTTCTTTATACTCGGCACGAATTTCCGGACGCTCGAACCAGTCCTTGCGATACGTCCAGCCGACCACATCCCCGAAAGCCGGCAGCGCATAGTAGTTCGGCGTATTTTTGGGCCATTCTGCATATCCGGTCACAGTTGCCGGAATGAAATCACCCATGTCGATATTATTGGCGTCAAAGAAATCGTTCAATTTGACGTAGTGCCCGTTTTCGGCACCGCCGCCAATCCATTGACTGTCCCCGATCATCAAATCGCAAAGCTGACCACCTGAGTTCAGCTCATTAAGCATGCGATCTGCAAACGAGGTCCACGGCACGAACTCGAAGCTCATGTTGTGGCCGCTTTTGGCCTCGAAGTCTTTGGAAAGCTCTACAAGGGCATTTGCCGGGTCCCATGCCGCCCAGCACAAGGTAAGATCTTCTGCAGCGGCTGCTGTAGGAAGCGCGCCTGCCACGATTGCGGACGCAACCGCGGTCTTTAAAACTGTTGATTTCATTTTGTTTTTCCTCCCGTTGGAAAGTCGCAGCTTTTTAGCGACTGCGACACTTCTACCACAAGTTTTTGAGGTACGCACCTCAAAATAAGTAATTTTTGCGGTACGTACCTCAATTTTCTTGCAGAGACGTCTCCGATGGTTGAGGGTAAGATAGAAAAAACAGACTGAATCTGGGCCTTAAGAATCAATGAGACCGACCACAAAAGACCTTGCGAAGGCCGCCGGTGTCAGCCTTGCGACGGTTGACCGGGTACTGAATGGACGATCCGGTGTGCGCCAGAAAACCGTCGATGCCGTTAACGACGCAATCACGCGCATCGGCTTTGAGCGCAATCAGGTCGCCGCCACACTGGCCCGCCAGCGCGGCTATCGATTTGGATTTGTCGTGCCGCGTTCTGGCGACGAGTTCCTGAGCGTCATCATCAAACATATCTCGGAGTTTGATCAGGCCAGCCGCGCCGAAATGATCCAGACCAAAATCGTGCGCATTGATGAACACGACCCGCATCGCGCGGCAAGGACACTGTCACGCCTGTCAGCAAGTGAATATGACGGCATCGCAATCATGGCCCCGGAAACACCGCAGATCCGCGATGCGCTTTATCGGATGCGTGAACGCGGCATTCAGACGGTTGCTATCGTTTCCAACCAGCAGGAAGAAGACGGCCAATCGTTTGTCGGCATTGATAACGTGGCTGCAGGTGCCACAGCCGGGCGCCTTATGGCCCGGTTTCTTGGCACCCAATCGGGAGACATTATTATCCTTGCCGAGACCATGCAATCTCGTGACAGCCTTGAACGCCGGCTTGGCTTTGACCGCGTCATGAGCCCCGGCTATCCGCAATTCCATGCGCTGCCGACCCTTGAAACACATGGTTATCCGGAACGAACCAAACTTGTTCTGGAAAACGCCTTTGCCGCCCACCCCGACATTGTCGGATTGTACATCATGGGTTCGGAAGCCCGCTTGGCAATTGAATGCGCGCGCAAACTAAACCCTGACAAGAAACTGATCACCATTGCCCACGAGCGCACCCCATCCACTGAACAGGCATTACGTGACAACACGCTTGATGCGCTGATCAATCAAGATCCCGGGCACATCGTGCGAAGCGCCATACGCACCCTCAGAGCCAAATGCGAAAACCGCGAGACACTGGCCTCGCAGGAACGCATTCGCATTGAAATTCTGATATCCGAAAATCTGTAACGCACCGGTTTGGTGTCGCCTTCAAGAAAACCTGTGGCAAAGCCGATCAATGGCCGACTTCGCCCACCAGAACCGCAATCAGATCGCAGAATGCTTGCGATAGCCCGGTGCAAACAGAAGTCTGGCCGACGTGATGCCGGTGTTGTTTTCCCAAGTGGTACGTTCCATCAGGAAAAGCGATGTGCCGGGGTCGGTGCGCAGCACCTTGGCCTCTGCCGCGCTGGCATTGACCGCGGAAAAATAGATATCGCCGCGGGTATAGGGCGCATGCAACACCAGCCATTCATTGGCGCTGATTTTTTCAAGATCGGCATCAAGGATCGTCGGCGTTGCTGCAATCGACACCCAGCGATCCTCAAACATGAACGGTTTGCCATCGGCCAGATGAAGCGAGGTGATATGCAGCATGTCGCTTTCGGCCGTGACGCCCAGATTGGCGCAGATTTCCGGGGGCGGGGTGCGCCGTTCGCTAAATAAAAGGCCATAGGCATATTTCTGCCCGCGCCCTTCGATCTCAAGACGGATGACCGGAATATCAAGCTTGGCGCGCCGCACCGGGTGGGCAGCGACCCGCGTGCCGGCCTTGCGCCGGCGATCGAGGAACCCTTCGGATGCCAGTTCACGCAGTGCACGGTTCACGGTGGCACGCGCACAGCCAAGTTGCTCGGCAAGTTCGACTTCCTTGGGGATCAGGTCGCCGGGCTTCCACTCACGGGTATGAATGCGGCGCAAAACCTCGTCATGGACGGATTGCCAGCTTTGCTGTTCCAGGCTGTTCACACTGCTTCCTTGAGTTGTTCCATCACCTTGCGATACCGGCTGGTGATTGCGTCATGGGCAATGTGGCGGCCCTCGGTCACAACATGGCGACCGGCCGACCAGACATCACGCACCATGCGATCATCTCCGGCAAAGATATATGTATCGAGGATCGTATCGCCTGTCCGGCCGATCAGGTCAACCGCCGAACCATCAAGCGCCATCAAATCGGCCAGTGCGCCGACCTCGATCCGGCCCGCATCGCGCCCGGCAGCCTGTGCGCCGCCCTTGGCCGCTGCGTCATAGATACGACGTGCGGTCGATTTTTGTTCGGTTGCCAAAGCCGCGCGGGAATTGTCGCGCAAACGCTGGCTGTATTCCAGAGTTCGCAATTCTTCCGAGAGCGAAATGCGGATATTGGAATCCGACCCCACACCAATCACGCCACCGGCATTGAGATAGCGCACGCCATCAAAGATACCATCACCCAGACTGCTTTCGGTGATCGGACAGAGACCAGCCACCGCACCGGTTTTAGCCAGCTCAAGCGTTTCGTGTTCTTCCATCTGTGTACAGTGGATCAAACACCAATTCGTATTCACATCGGCATTTTCAAGCAGCCATTCCGTCGGGCGCTTGCCCCAGCTGTCGCGCACTTCATCCACCTCGGCCAGTTGTTCGGCCAGATGCATGTGGATCGGTCCGTCCTTGGATAGAAGACTGGTCGCAAGCAGATCTTCGCGGCCAACGGCACGCAGGGAATGCGGCGCGACCCCCATCACCGTATCCGCGGGCAGGTTTTTAACCGCGCGAACGGATTCCTCATACAATTTGGTGAACTGGTCGGGATCGTTGCCAAACCGGATCTGACCGGGACCGAGCGGGCGCTTGTCACAGCCGCCATATTGATAATGCACTGGCAGAAGCGTCAGGCCGATGCCGGTGATTTCGGTCGCGGCGGCAATACGTTCGGCCATCTCGGCGATATTGTCATACAAATGCCCGCCGGGACGGTGATGCAGGTAATGGAACTCTGTATTATTGGCATACCCGGCTTCCAGCATTTCCATCTGGACGAAGGCTGCGATCGCCTCGACATGGTCCGGGGTCAACTGATCAAGGAAGCGGAACATCAGTTGCCGCCAGGTCCAGAAGGTATCGCGCGGGTCGGGGCCGCGCCTTTCGGTCAGGCCCGCCATGGAGCGCTGGAACGCGTGGCTATGCAGGTTTGAAATCGCCGGAAGAAGGATATCGGTTTTGCTTGTGGCATCGGATGGGGCCGCAGAATCGGTCTGAATCGCCGCAATCCTGCCATTCTCATCGATCTCGATCCGGACATTGCGCTGCCAGCCTGATGTCGTAAGTGCCTGATTTGCCCAAAGAACCTTCATTGCCTCTACCCGTCTTGACAGAAATAATATGTACGTACATATTATCTTTAATAACAAACTTATCAAGGGGTGATGCTTCGCGATGCTGCTTCGAAACGCAAAAATCGTCACGATTGAGGATCAGGACAGCTATGGCCTGATCGAGTGCGGCGCGATTGCCATCAAGGACGGCCTGATCGATTGGGTCGGCGCGGATGACGCCATCCCGGCCAAATATCTTGACGGTCCAGTGCGTGACCTTGAAGGTCGCCTGATCACCCCGGCTTTGATTGATTGCCATACCCATGTTGTCCATGGCGGCGACCGCGCGGTTGAGTTTGAAATGCGCCTGAAGGGTGCAAGTTATGAAGAAGTCGCCCGTGCGGGCGGCGGCATTGTTTCGACCGTGAAGGCGACCCGAGAAGCATCAATTGAGGATCTTTTGACGTCCGCCCTGCCGCGCGTGGATGCGCTGCTGGCAGAGGGCGTTTCGGTGATCGAGGTCAAGTCGGGCTATGGCCTTGATCGCGAGACCGAACTTAATATGCTGCGCGCAGCCCGGAAAATTGCCGATCATCGCAATGTGCGGATCAAGACCACCTTCCTTGGCGCCCATGCGGTGCCGGTTGAATATAAAGACAACCCGGACGGCTATATTGATGATGTCTGCATTCCGGCCCTGAAAGCCGCCCACGCTGAAGGGCTGGTGGACGCCGTTGACGGTTTCTGCGAAGGCATTGCCTTCAACACCGATCAGATCAGACGCGTGTTTGACGTTGCCCGCGACCTTGGCATTCCGGTCAAACTCCATGCCGAACAGCTATCGAACATCGGCGGCACCAAACTGGCCGCCGAATATGGGGCAATGTCGGTCGATCATATTGAATACGCCACCGAAGAAGACGCGATCGCCATGGCCAAGGCTGGCTCCGTCGCGGTACTTCTGCCCGGTGCGTTTTATACCCTGCATGAAACCCAGTTGCCGCCGATTGACGCATTCCGCAAGCACGGCGTGCCGATGGCAATTGCGACCGATTGCAATCCCGGCTCTTCGCCGCTGGCATCGATCCTTTTGACCATGAATATGTCCTGCACGCTGTTCCGCCTGACGCCCGAAGAAGCGCTTGTTGGCGCGACTGCCCATGCGGCGCGCGCCCTTGGCCTGTCGGATACCGGTCGGATCAAGCCGGGACTGCGGGCTGATCTTGCCATCTGGAATGCCAAACACCCGGCCGAGCTTGCATACCGCATCGGGTTCAACCCGCTGTTCGAACGCATTGTTGGCGGTGAAAGCACCGCCGCCTGAGCCCAAAGATAACTGCGCCACCGCATCAACATATGCCCTGAGGATAGATTATGACTGTCACCCTTATCCCCGCCTCGGTCAAACTGGCAGAGCTTGAACGCATCTGGCGTGATCAGGTCGCAGTCAAACTCGACCCATCGGCCCGCGACGATGTTGAAGCGGCGCACGCAATGGTGCGCAAGGCCGCCGATGGCAGCGATGCGGTATATGGCGTGAATACCGGCTTTGGCAAACTGGCCTCGGTCAAGATTGCCCCGGAAGATACCGAAACCCTGCAACGCAACCTGATCCTCAGCCATTGCTGCGGCGTGGGTGAGCCGCTTGATATCGCGACCACCCGTTTGATGATGGCGTTGAAGTTGCTGTCGCTTGGGCGCGGCGCATCTGGTGTGCGTTGGGATCTGATCGAACTGATCGAAGGCATGCTGGCCAAGGGTGTTACCCCCGTCGTCCCGTCGCAAGGATCGGTTGGCGCATCGGGCGATCTGGCCCCGCTGGCGCACATGGCAGCCGTCATGATCGGCGCGGGCGAAGCCACATATGAAGGTAAAACCCTTCCGGGTGGGGAGGCACTTGCCAAGGCCGACCTGACCCCGGTCGTGCTGGGCCCGAAAGAGGGCCTGGCGCTGATTAACGGTACGCAGTTTTCCACAGCCTGCGCGCTGGTCGGGCTGTTTTCGGCATGGCGCAATGCGGCAAGTTCGATTGTCACAGCATCGCTTTCAACCGATGCGATCATGGGATCGACCGCGCCGCTGGTCGATGAAATCCATACCCTTCGCGGCCATCCGGGCCAGATCAATGTCGCACGTGCGATGCGTGACCTGATGAACGGGTCTGAAATCCGCGAAAGCCACCGCGAAGGCGATACTCGCGTTCAGGACCCCTATTGCATCCGCTGCCAGCCGCAAGTCACCGGGGCGGCGATGGATTTGCTGCGCTTTGCCGGTCAGACGCTTGAGATCGAAGCCAATGCCGTGACTGACAACCCGCTGGTTCTGAAAGAAGACGGCCGCATTGTTTCGGGTGGCAACTTCCATGCCGAGCCCGTGGCCTTTGCCGCCGATCAAATCGCCCTTGCCGTTGCCGAGATCGGCGCGATTGCCCAGCGCCGTGTCGCATTGATGGTCGATCCGACCCTGTCACATGATTTGCCACCGTTCCTGACCCCGGAGCCCGGCCTGAATTCCGGTCTGATGATTGCCGAGGTCACGACCGCAGCCCTGATGAGTGAAAACAAGCATCTGGCCAACCCTTGCTCGACCGATAGCACACCGACCAGTGCCAATCAGGAAGACCACGTGTCGATGGCGGCCCACGGCGCACGCCGCCTGGCCCGCATGAATGCCAATCTTTCCAACATTCTTGGTGTCGAGCTGATCTGTGCCGCGCAGGGTGTTGAATTCCGTGCCCCGCTTAAAACCAGCCCGGGGCTGCTCAATGTTTTGAAATCGGTTCGTGCCGACATCCCGACCGTCAAGGAAGACCGTTACATGGCGCCGGATCTGGCCAAGGCCGCAGAGCTTGTGAGCCACGGCACCCTTGTCGCCGCGGCCAAGCTTTCGGGCTTTGTCGTTGGGGAGGATGCCTGATCATGACCAACCCGGTTGAAATCAAACGCGGCGATAGCCCGATCGTTCTGGGTCTTCCCCACACGGGTACTTATGTGCCGGGTGACATTGCCGCAAAGCTGAATGATCGTGGCCGTGAACTGGCTGATACCGACTGGCATATTCACACCCTTTATGACGGGTTGCTGGATGGCGCGACCACGGTCCGCGCAACGTTCCATCGTTATGTGATTGATGCCAACCGTGACCCCGAAGGTGTCAGCCTTTATCCCGGTCAGAACACCACCACCCTTGTGCCGCTGACCGATTTTGACGGCGAAAATATCTGGGACGTTGCCCCGACCGAAGACGACATTGCCTATCGGGCGGCAACCTTCCACGCGCCCTATCATCAGGCACTGGCCGCCGAGCTTAAGCGCGTTCGCGCCAAACACGGTGTGGCGATCCTTTATGATTGCCATTCGATCCGCTCAAACATTCCGTTCCTGTTTGACGGGACCCTGCCGGACTTCAATATCGGCACCAATCTGGGCGCGACATGCGATCCGATGATCGAAACGCTGACATCAGAAATCTGTTCGCAGGCCCAAGGATACAGTGCGGTTCTGAACGGTCGTTTCAAGGGTGGCTGGACCACCCGCCATTACGGTCGCCCGGAGATCAATCAGCACGCCATCCAGATGGAACTGGCGCAATCCACCTATCTGACGGCCGAGGAAGCCCCTTGGTCCTATGACGAAAGCCGTGCAGCAAAATTGCGCACGCATCTTACTGAAATCCTTAAGACACTGGCCGATTTGGCCCCAGCACTAAGAGGCAAGTCATGACCAACAATCCGCGTCACAACCAGCGTGATATCTATCCCGACACCGGGAGCGAAATTTCGGCGAAAAGCTGGCTGACTGAAGCTCCGATGCGCATGTTGATGAACAACCTGCATCCCGATGTTGCCGAAAACCCGCATGAGCTGGTTGTTTATGGCGGCATTGGCCGGGCAGCGCGCACCTGGAAGGACTATGACCAGATCGTTGCCAGCCTGAAGGAACTTGAAGATGACCAGACCCTTCTGGTGCAGTCAGGCAAGCCGGTTGGTGTATTCCGCACCCACAAGGATGCGCCGCGTGTTCTGATCGCGAACTCCAACCTTGTGCCGCATTGGGCCAACTGGGACCATTTCAACGAACTCGATAAGAAAGGTCTGGCGATGTATGGCCAGATGACGGCGGGTTCGTGGATCTATATCGGGTCACAGGGCATCGTTCAGGGCACCTATGAAACCTTTGTCGAGGCAGGCCGTCAGCATTATGACGGTGACCTTAAGGGCAAATGGATTCTGACCGGTGGTCTTGGCGGCATGGGTGGCGCACAGCCGTTGGCCGCTGTGATGGCCGGGGCGTGCTGTTTGGCAGTCGAGTGCGATGAAACCCGTGCAGACTTCCGCCTGCGCACCCGTTATGTCGACGAGAAAACCCATTCGCTGGACGAAGCGCTTGAAATGATCGAACGCTGGACCAAGGCAGGCGAAGCCAAGTCCGTTGCCCTGATCGGCAATGCGGCCGATGTCTTCCCGGAACTGGTCAAGCGCGGCGTTCGCCCGGACATCGTCACCGACCAGACATCAGCACATGATCCGGTGCACGGATACCTGCCGCAGGGTTGGACCGTTGCCGAATGGCGTGAAAAGCAGGAATCCGATCCCAAGGCTGTCTCCAAGGCCGCGCGTGCATCAATGCGCGTTCAGGTCGAGGCCATGGTTGCCTTCCACGAGGCGGGCGTCCCGACGGTCGATTACGGCAACAACATCCGTCAGATGGCGCTTGAGGAAGGGTTTGAAAACGCCTTTGCTTTCCCGGGGTTTGTTCCGGCCTATATCCGCCCGCTGTTCTGCAAGGGCATCGGTCCGTTCCGCTGGGCGGCCCTTTCGGGTGATCCGGAGGACATCTACAAGACCGACCAGAAGGTCAAGGAACTGATCCCCGATGATCCGCACCTGCATAACTGGCTGGACATGGCGCGCGAACGCATTTCGTTCCAGGGCCTGCCGGCACGTATTTGCTGGGTCGGTCTGGGACAGCGCCATCGTCTGGGTATGGCGTTTAACGAAATGGTCAAGAATGGTGAACTGAAAGCCCCGGTCGTCATCGGGCGTGACCATCTTGACAGCGGTTCGGTCGCAAGCCCGAACCGCGAGACCGAAGCCATGAAAGATGGCTCGGATGCGGTCAGTGACTGGCCGTTGCTTAATGCGCTGCTGAATACGGCGTCCGGGGCAACCTGGGTATCGCTGCATCATGGCGGCGGTGTCGGAATGGGCTTCTCGCAGCATTCCGGCATGGTGATTTGTTGTGACGGTACAGAAGATGCCGCACGAAGGGTCGAACGCGTCCTTTGGAACGATCCCGCAACCGGTGTGATGCGTCATGCGGATGCAGGATATGACATCGCACTGGATTGCGCACGAGAACACGGGCTGAACCTGCCCGGGATTCTCGGCAAGTAAGTCGAACTTTCACGTGGGGGCAATGACGATTGCCCCTGCACCGCCCTTTTGGGGTACAATCAAGGAGGCTTCTTAACATGAAAAGACGTGAATTTCTGACCGCCGGTGTTGCCGGCGCAGGTGCAGCGGCCGCTGCAACATTCGCAACCCCTGCCATCGCACAGGACAAACGCCAGTGGAACATGGTTACCGCATGGCCGAAAAACCTGCCTGGGCCGGGTGTTGCTGCACAGAAACTGGCAGACCGTATCACCACACTTTCGGGCGGTCGTCTTGAAGTCAAACTTCATGCGGCTGGCGAACTGGTTCCGGGCAATGGTGTTTTTGACGCCGTCGCCGAAGGTACGGCCGAGATTTATCACGCGGTTCCGGCATACTGGGGTTCGAAATCCAAAGGTATCCTTCTGTTTGGCTCGCAGCCGTTTGGCCTGCGTGCCGATGAACAGGTTGGCTGGCTGAACTATGGTGGCGGTCAGGAACTGTATGACGAAGTCTATGGTCAGTTCGGTCTGAAACCGTTCCTTTGCGGTAACTCCGGCCCGCAGTGGGCAGGTTGGTTCCGCAACGAAATCAACTCGGTAGATGACCTCAAGGGTCTCAAGTTCCGTACCACCGGTCTGGCATCGGAGATGTGCTCGAAGCTTGGCATGGCGGTTCAGGCCATGGGCGGTCGTGACATGTTCCAGGCACTTCAGTCTGGTGCGCTTGATGCCGGTGAGTTCATTGGCCCGTGGAGTGACAGTGCGCTTGGCTTCTATCAGGTTGCCAAGAACTACTACTGGCCGGGTGTTGGCGAGCCGTCCTCAGCCGAGGAATGTGCGGTGAACGCCAAGGCCTATGCCGATCTTCCCGATGACCTGAAAGCAGTGGTCAAGTTCGCGGCAGACAGCCTTTATAACGAAGTCTGGACCGAGTACGAGACCAAGCATGCCATGGCGCTGAAACAGCTTGTTGCAGAACAGGATGTCAAGGTTCGCAAGCTTCCGGACGAAGTTGTCGAAGCCATGGCCAAAGCCGGTGCCGAGGTGATTGCAGATCTGCGCGAAAGCGACGATGCACTGACCCGGAAAGTTACGGAAAGCTTTGTTTCTTACCGTGACCTGATCGGCGGTTACATGACCTATGCCGATAACGGTCAGATGAATGCACGCGCCAAAGCGCTCGGCTTCTGATAAACACTGAAACCGACGCTGGACAAACCAGCGTCGGTTTTTTCTTTTCAGGCGTGCCTTTCGCGGGGAGATGTCATGCAACGCCTTGCTGATGCACTTGATCAGGTAAACATTTGGACCGGAAAGACTGTGCGCTGGTTCGCACTTTTAATGGTTCTGTTGCAATTTACCGTGGTCTTGCTGCGCTATGTTTTCGGGTTCAGTTCAATCGCGCTAAATGAAAGCGTTCTGTATCTGCATGCCGCTTTGTTCATGTTGGGGGCGGGCTATACGCTGTTGGTTGATGGCCATGTCCGCGTGGACATTTTTTATGCCGCAGCCACCGACAGGACCAAGGCGCGGATCGATGCGTTTGGCTATGTGGTACTGGCAATCCCGTCGATGGCAGCCCTGCTGTATTGGACCTGGCCGTCGGTGGTCAATTCGGTCGCGATGATGGAAGGGGCCATTTCGGTGGGTGGCATTCCCGCCGTCTGGCTTTTGAAATCACTGATACCGGCCTTTTGCATTCTTTTGATTATTCAGTCTGTCGCCTGCTTGCTCAGACAGATCATTGCCTTGCGCAGTGGCGTTGAAGACCGGGGTGTGCAAAGCTAATGGAATATCTTGATCTTTTGATGTTTGCCGCCCTGATGGGCTGCATCCTTCTGGGCTTTCCGGTGTCGTTTTCGATTGCCGGAACGGCGGTGATTTTCGGCTATCTCGGCTGGGTCACGGATTCGATGAATATCGGCCTGATGGGGGCGTTCGGGCAGCGCGTGTTTGGTACGCTGACCAATGATGTCCTGATCGCCATCCCGCTGTTTGTCGTCATGGGTGTCGTCCTTGAACGATCCCGCATTGCCGAAGATTTGCTCCATACCATGGGCCGACTGTTTGGTCAGTTGCGTGGCGGTCTGGGCATTTCGGTGGTGCTGGTGGGGGCGTTGCTTGCGGCCTCGACCGGGATTGTCGGGGCCACTGTCATTGCCATGGGCATGATTGCCCTGCCAACCATGTTGCGCACCGGATATAACCCGAAAATGGCATCGGGTCTTGTCTGCACGGCAGGCACATTGGGCCAGATTATCCCGCCCTCGACGCTTTTGATCATTCTGTCGGACGTGATGTCGTCGGCCTATCAGCAGGCGCAATATGAACAGGGCAAGTTCACGATTGAAACCATTTCGGTCGGGCAGATTTTTGCCGGCGCGCTGATCCCCGGCCTGACGCTGGTGGCAATCTATATCATCTATATCCTGCTGCGCGGGGTGTTCCGCCCGGCCGATATGCCCCCGGTTCAAAGTGATGATGGTCGCCCCAGTGTGGGCGAAGTGGTCGGGGCGGTTTTGCCGCCTGTGCTTCTGATCATTGCCGTTCTTGGGGCCATTCTGGGTGGGGTCGCCACCCCGACCGAGGCGGCATCAGTGGGTGCAATCGGCGCGATCCTGATGGCGGGCGTCCGTCAGGGGGCGAACCGCAATCTGGTTCTGACCGGGACTGTGGCACTTTTGATTCTTGCCGTCATGGCTGGTGTCGCGCCAGTGCGTTTCCAGCGCAGTGACCTGACCGGTTTTGATTATGTGTTGGGAGCTGGTTATGTGACGCTGGCTGTTGTCGGGATTATCGCGATCCTCGCCTGCCTGCGTCAGGCATGGAAGACCGACATTCTGAAATCGGCCCTGACGTCGACCATGACGGTCAGCTCAATGATCTTTGCCACCATCCTGACGGCCAGCATGTTCTCGCTGGTGTTTATCGGGCTAGGCGGCGAAGAGCATGTAGAAGAAATCCTTGAATCCATGCCGGGTGGTCCGACAGGGGCGCTGATCTTCTGTATGGCGTTGATCTTTGTGCTGGGCTTCTTCCTTGATTTCGTTGAAATCACGGTGATCCTGCTGCCGCTGATTGCGCCGGGCCTGATCATGATGGGCCATGATCCGGTGTGGCTGGCGATCCTGATTGCGATCAACCTGCAGACATCGTTCCTGACCCCGCCATTTGGCTTCTCGCTGTTTTACCTGCGCAGTGCCGCCCCGCCGGAAATCACCACCGGCCAGATTTATCAGGGCGTCATTCCGTTCATCGCCCTGCAGCTGTTTGGCATTTTCGTGATCTGGCTGTGGCCGTCACTCGCCAACTGGCTACCAAGTGTGGTGTTCTAGGCAAAGAACTGAAAATGAAAAAACGCCCCCGATTTCTGGGGGCGTTTTTGTTTGCGTCATGGCCAACGCAGTTGTCACAGAACTTCATAGACCGACACATAAACCGTGCTTTTTTCGCGCTGCCCGGATCCGACAAAGATGCGATGGTTCAGCCAGCTATAGCGTTCATCGCCGGTTTCAAACCGGGGCTGCGTGCGCATGTAATATTTCGACGGATCGACATGTTCGCCGCGTGCAAGCGCGTCCAGAACATCCTTGGGGCCATGCCGGAAACCGAAATTGCGGATATCAATCAGCGCCCCGTCATGGGTTTCGATGCAATATCGGGTATCGAGTTCGGCCACACCGTTTTCAAAAACAGTTTGCCAGTCAGCACCCAATGCCAGAACGCGGCCGTTCAACGATTTGCCTTCGACATGCCCGCCAATGATCGGAATGATCCGGCGTGTGCCGCGCATCGAGTTGCCAAGCTCCATCGGGGCTTCCAGCTCGACCGTCAGATCGCAAAAATGTTCAAGCTCAAGCTTCATATCGGCCTCTTTAGTTCATGGTCGTCGGCAGGAAAAGAACGATGGATGGCACCAACACCAGCAGGATCAGGCGAATGATGTCGACCGCAACAAACGGGATGACACCCTGAAACACCTTTTGCAGGGGCACTTCGCGGGCAATCGAATTGATGACAAACACATTCATCCCGACTGGCGGGGTGATCAGGCCAAGTTCAACCGTCATGACAACGATGATGCCAAACCAGATCGGATCAAACCCCAACTGGGTGACCACCGGAAACACGATGGGCACCAGAAGAATGATCATCGCCATGGCATCAAGGATGCAGCCCAGCAACAGGAAAAACACAAGGATCAGGGCAAGTGTCGGATAGGCCCCGATATCAAGCCCGACCAGCCATGCGGTGATCTTTTGCGGGGTCTGGGTGATGGCCAGGAAATAGCCAAACAGGATCGCCCCGATCAGGATGGTATAGATCGCAACCGAGGTGCGCAGGGCCTCAATCAGGCTATCAAGAATGCTGCGCCAGCCAAGCCGACCGCGGATCACCCCGATCAGGGCAGTCAGGACAGACCCAACTGCGGCGGCCTCGGTCGCGGTCACCACACCCAGATAGATGCTGCCAATAATGGCGATGAACAGGGCCAGGACCGCCCAGACATCGCGCAAGGAGCGAATGGAATTGCGCAAATCAAACGGTTCGCCCGCCGGCAACCCTCGGGCATAGGTCACCCGAAAGGCCAGCATATACATCACAATCGCCAAAAGGCCGGGAATGATTCCGGCGATGAAAAGCTTGCCGACATCCTGTTCGGTGATGAAGCCATACACCGCCAGAACAACCGATGGCGGGATCAGAATGCCAAGCGTTCCGCCCGCGGCAATCACCCCGGTCGCTACGTGATCGCGATAACCGCTGCGCTGCATTTCCGGCAAAGCGACCTTGGTCATGGTTGCCGCTGTTGCCACCGATGAACCCGATATGGCGGCAAACCCGGCACAGGATGCAATGGTCGAAAGCGCCATGCCGCCCCGAAATGATCCCAGCCACGCCTGCCCTGCGCGAAACAGTTCGCGCGACATGCCGGAATTGGTGGCAAGAACGCCCATCAGGATAAAGAACGGAATGAGGCTGAGGTTAAAGTCGGTGATGGTGCGGATCGGCGACTGCGCCAGTAGGTTGAGTGCAGGCGTCGGGCCAACAATTGCGGCGAAGCCGCCGACACCGACAATCCCCATCGCAATGCCGATTGGAACCCGAAGCAGCATCAGGGCAAACAGCGCAACAAACCCGCCCAGTGCGACAAAATCGGCTTCAGTCATCACTTCCCCCTGAACCACCAGTTTGCTTTTGTTTTTGCGGGTCAGAGGCAATATGCGGCTCTGACTCGGCGGGTTCAAAATCATCCAGACCGGCATTGGTCAGCGCGATCATCAAGGCACGCGCCAGAATGGTCAGCATGCTGACCGCAACGCCAAGCCAGATCAGCCCCATGACCGGCCAGACGGGCACTTGCAGATCAAATGTCGTCTCGCCACTGTTATAGGCGCTGGTGACACGCGCCAGCATCTTCCAGCACAGCAAGCCGGTGAAGCCCAGCAAGACAAGCCAGGCAAAGAAATCCGTCCATCGACGAACACGTGCGGGCAGCATCAGGGCAAACAGATCGACCTTGATGTGCGACCCGCGATACCCCACGCAGGCAAAGCCCCACATGATGACCACGCCCAGAAACAGGCGCGAAAAATCAAATGCATCCGGGATCGGCCATGCAAACAGGTAACGACCAATTGCGGATGCCAGAACCAGCAGCGTGATCAGCGCAAGCAAAATGGCAGAGACCATTTCGACCTTGCGCGAAAAGGCTTCGAGATATGTCAGGGAGCGATGAAGAACCCGCATGATCTATACACTTTCAGAGGTACCGGCAGCACCGACCTTTGATGCTGCCGATACAGGGAGTGTCATCAATACTTGGCGTTCTCGGCTTGGAGCGCGTCGATGAAAGCCTTGTAAATGGCATCGGCATCACCGCCTTTGGCCGTAACACTTTCGCGCCATTGGGCAACAAGCGGTTCGGCGGCATCGCGCCATTGTTGCAGTTCATCGGCGGTCGGCTGATACAGTTCGTGATCGCCCGATGCCATCATCTTGTCGCGACCAGATGCCTCGTTTTCAGCCCAGCCCTTGGAAAAACGACCGGACCATTCCGGCGTGCAGTGATCATCCATGACCTTGCGGTTTTCGGCCGACAATCCGTCATAGACACCGCGATTGATCACAAGGATCTGCGAGGAGACATAGAACGGCATATCAAGGTGATATTTGGTTTCCTGATCAATCCCGAAGATATAGATCGAGTTCCACGGGAAGGTGATCGCATCTGCCGTGCCCTTGGCAATGGCTTCGCGGGCCTCGGGGGCGGGGACCTGAACACTTGCCCCACCCAGCAGGTTTACAAACCGTGCCATGGTGGCATGGGCCGGGCGCACCGCATGGCCGTTGATGTCTTCTGGCACACGGACGGGCATTTTTGAATGGATGGTGCCGGGGTCATGCGGGTTCACCAGACACAGTTTGACTTCCGGCATTTCCTGTTCGGCGTAGTTGGCATACCACTTGTGAAGGGCGACCGACCCATTGACCGCATCCTTCACATTGAAGGGCACCTCGGTCAGGCCATAGATCGGGAAACGCCCGGCCTGATAACCCGGATTGATATAGCCGATATCGGCAATGCCATCGCGGGTCATGTCATAGTGATCAGGTGCTGAGCCCAGTTGCTGGGCCGGGAAAATCGTGAAGTCGATTTTGCCGCCCGATGCATCACGAATAGAGTTAGTCCAATCCTCAAGACCCATGGTTTGGACCGGGTGGGTTGGCGGCAACCAATGGGCCAGACGGAAATTCACTTCCTGCGCAGACGCACCGGAAATGGCCGACATAGCAGCAACTGAAGCCAAGGCAATCACTGAACCAAGTTTAAGTCGTTTCATTGTTTCCTCCCTGAGCAAACCGGCACCGGCAATTTTGTTTTTGTTGCCTTGTCTGTCGGTTTCTCGATTTGATCAGACCACCCTTGGAAATTTTTGCTCCAAGGGTTGGGCTGATCGCCAAACCGGGCCCAAAACCAATGTCCCGGCTAAAAATAACGTCTCCGGTTGTCGCGAACCGGCGCAGCGGATGGCGCCTTGGATCGTGCCTATGCCAATTCTGAATTTTCGATCAAAACTGCAATGCCCTGACCACCGCCGATGCAGGCGGATGCGATGCCATAGCGACCGCCGGATTTGGTCAGTTCGCGCGCAAGCGTGTTGGTAATGCGCACGCCGGTCGCGCCAAGCGGATGACCAATCGCAATTGCGCCGCCATTAACGTTGACCTTGTCCTCGTCCAAGCCAAGTTCGCGAATACAGGCCAGGATCTGTGCCCCAAAGGCCTCGTTGATTTCGATCCGGTCAATCTGATCAACGGTCAAACCGGTTTGATCAAGAACCGCCTGAATGGCTGGCACCGGGCCGATACCCATGATTTCCGGCGGCACACCCACAGCCGCGCCCGCAATAATGCGCGCATGCGGTGTCAGACCGTTGCGCTTGGCATATTCGGAACTTCCCAGAACCACACCGGCGGCACCGTCAACCACGGCAGATGAATTACCGCCGGTCTGGACACCCCCGAATGCCGGGCGAAGCTTGGACAGGATTTCATAGGGAGACGGGCGAATGTGACTGTCGGCGTCAACGGCTTCGACCTTGCGCGGGAGTTTGATGGTGCGCGGATTACCGTTTTCCATTTCAAAGGTTTCATTGGTGACGGCGACAATCTCGCCACCGAGGAACCCATTTTGCTGCGCACTGACCGCGCGCGCAAAACTGCGTTCGGCAAAACGATCCACTTCTTCACGGGTGATGTTGTATTTCTTGGCAAGGTTTTCGGCCGTATCGCCCATGGTGCAACTAACGGCCGGATCCAGAAGGGCTTCCCACAGGAAATCCTTGAATTCGACCTGCCCCATGCGAAAACCACTGCGATGGGTATAGGCCGCAATCGGGTTGCGGCTCATGGATTCTGTGCCAACGCATAGCGCCAGATCACCACGACCAAGCGAAATATGGTCCGCCGCCTGCAAGATGACTTCGATGCCTGTCCCGCAGATACGCTGCACAAGATGCGCTGGTCGATCATAGGGAACGCCCGCGTATAACCCGATATGGCGCGGCGTCATATAGGCGTCATAAGACGCCTGGGCCATCGAACCGGCAACCGTGAAATCGATATCAGCGGCGTTCACCCCGGCATCCGCAATGGCGGCACGTGCGGCCTTGATCCCCAGATCAATCGGCGAAATCAGGCCGAAAGCGCCCGTGTAGTCAATAAAAGGTGTGCGTTTGCCGCCAAGCAGCCAAACGTCTTCAAACTCGGTCCGCAGACCTTTGGAATTCGCAGCCATGTCAGTTCCCTTTTTTCGCAACCATGACGCCAGCCGGAATCGGATCACGATACAGATCCGCAACCTTGTCAGCGCGCTTGGCCTGAACGGCACGTTGATTAATGGAGCCCTTATCGGTCACTTCATGCGCATCAAGGTCGGGCGAGCTTTCCAGCAGAATGGCGCGCGCCACAAACTGGGCACTTCCCGTTGCCTTGGCACCAAGCGCGTTAAGACGTTCCTGAAACACAGATCGCACAACCGGGTGGGTTGCGATGTCACGTTCAGATGCATCTGCGGGCAGGTCGTCGCACAGCTTTCGACACGCGGTGAAATCGGCAAACAAAAGAGCACCGATATGATTTTCATTCAGACCGGTCAAAACCGCATCACGCACATAAGGCGCAAAGGTCTCGGCAATCGCTGTACGGATGGAGCCGACATGAACCCACGTACCTGTCGAAAGCTTGAAATCTTCGCTGACGCGGCCGTCAAAGAGGAAGCCGCGCTCAATATCATCGGGGTCTACAAATTTGAGCGCGTCGCCGATCATGTAATAGCCTTCTTCATCGAAGGACTCGCGGGTCTTGTCCGGCTGACGCCAGTAGCCCGGCGTGATGCTTGGCCCACGCAGGCGCAGTTCCTGCTTTTCAGCATTGGGGACAAGTTTGACTTCGAGACCGACGGCAGGCAGACCAACACTTCCGGCCTGATCAACAGGCCAAGTGGTTGTGAAGGCAAATGGCGCAGTTTCCGTCGAGCCATAACCGGTGACGATCATGACCTTTTCGCCAACGGTATCAACAGCCACCTCTTCAAGACTGTCCCAAACATACTGTGACAGTCCCGCCCCGGCATATTGCATCAGTTTCAATCTGGCAAAGAAGCTTTCGCACAGCCGCTTGTTGTCCCGAAGGTGGTGGACGAGGGCCTCGTATCCCTTTGGGACGTTGAAATACAATGTCGGGGAAACGTCGCAGAGATTTCGGACAGTTTCGATAATGCCATCGGGTGTCGGCTTGCCCTGATCAATATAGAAGCTGCCGCCATTGTAGAGGGCGATCCCGAAATTGTGGTTCCCGCCCGCGGTATGATTCCATGGCAACCAGTCAACAAGAACGGGGGGCTCGTCCTGCAAAAATGCAAGGGTATGACGCAGCATCATCTGATTGAAACACAGCATGCGCTGGGTATTAATCACCGCCTTTGGCATACCCGTTGATCCGGATGTAAACAGGAACTTGGCAATTGTGTCTTCGGTGATGTTTGCGTTCGCACTGTCAACAGCGCCGGTCGCCTTGGTGTTCGCGACATCACTGAAAAGGTCACAGGGATGTGCACTTAGCGGGTTTTCAATCACGACGAGGCGCGCATCTGCTGGCATCACTGCTGCCAGTGCCTTGACGTATTTGGCACCATTATCAACAAAGATCAGACCAGGTTGCAGCAAATCAACGATATGACGCAACTTGGCATAGTCTGTGGAAATCAAAGAATAGGCCGGTGAGACTGGCGCATAAGGGATGCCGACATACATCGATGCCAGCGCCAACAGGCCATGTTCAAGGCTGTTGCCTGACAAAACCAGAACCGGACGATCTTCTGACAGGTTCTGTGCCAAAAGATACTGCGCAATGCTGCGCACCTGATCACGGGTTTCCCGATAGGTGCGCGATTGCCATTCACCTTTGGCATCCCGGTCAGCAATGAACAATCTGTCCGGTGCCTGCTCCGCCCAGTGATCTAGGCGGTCCGTAATGGCACGCGGGTATTCATCCGGCTCTTCACACGATCGCATATAGATCGTGCCGTTTTCTCCCTTTGATACAGCGACACGCGTATCACCCATGCGAACCGGACGGAGTCCGGGTTCAGCAACCATCGCCATGAGACGAAACCTCCAATTTATCTTTTCTTATTTGTTATAATTCATAACAATCATGAATCATTACATCAAGTGGAATATCTTGCAGCGTGCCTATGACAAGAACATGATCGCGCATTGCATTATATAGATCGCGCGCGAATACAGGAGAATCTTCCCGTATTTTCATCGCATTAAACGCGATTGACGCAGCATTTTTGACGTGTAAATATAATTGTTATAAAACATAACAAACTCAGGTGAGGAAATGCTGCTTAATCAGATTCCCGCAATCGTAACAGGCGGCGGAAGCGGTCTTGGCGCGGCAACGGCACGTACATTTGCGGTTGCCGGGGCACGGGTTGCGATATTTGACCGCGACCCGGATGCAGCGAAACGCATTGCAAGCGAAACGGGCGGCATCGGCTTTGAAGTCGATGTTTCAGATCCTGACTCGGTTGCAGAGGCCTTCAAGAAGGTTAAGCAGAGTTTGGGCATCCCGCGCGTGTTGGTTAATTGCGCTGGTATCGGCACAGCAAGCCGCATCTTGCCCCGCGACGGGACACTGCCGATCAACGATTTCATCAAGACACTCAATGTCAACCTGACGGGCAGCTACATCAGCATGAGTCATGCTGCACAACTGATGTCTGAAGCGACCCCTCTTAATGACGACGGGGAGCGCGGCGTCATCATCAATACATCGTCAGTCGGGTATGAGGACGGGCAAATTGGTCAGTGTGCCTATGCGGCGTCCAAAGGCGGGATTGCGTCAATGACCCTGCCCGCTGCGCGTGAGCTTGCGCGGATCGGTGTACGGGTGATGGCAATTGCGCCCGGATTGTTTGCCACCGCCATGACCGACACCCTGCCCGATGCAGCCCGCGAAGCAATTGCGGCAAATATCCCGTTTCCCAAGCGCCTTGGCAAAGCACAGGAATTTGCCGATCTGGCGCGGCACATTGTTGAAAACACCATGCTCAACGGCACTGTTGTTCGCCTTGACGGCGCAGTTCGCCTCCAGGCCCGATAAAGACAGACTGATAGTTAAATTAAGGAACAAGAACATGACGAATGGCGCGAATGACGTATTGGACGTTGCGATCGATGGTTCGATTGCACGTTTGACCATCACGCGACCTGACAAGCGAAACGCCGTCAGTGATACGCTCATGGAAGCACTGGATGCATTTTTCTCCAACCCGCCCAAGGATGTCAGGGTCATCATTCTGTCCGGGGAAGGGGGGCACTTTTCTGCAGGTCTTGATCTTGCCGAGCATGTGGCACGCAATGCTGCGGAAACGATGCGTCATTCGCGAAACTGGCACCGGATCATGGACATGATCCAGTTTGGCGGATTGCCGGTCATTTCGCTTCTCAAGGGTGCGGTGATTGGCGGGGGGCTTGAACTGGCCAGCGCCACCCACATCCGCATTGCCGACAAGACAGCCTTTTATCAACTTCCGGAAGGCCGCCGTGGCATCTTTGTCGGTGGTGGTGCCTCTGTGCGGATCGGCCGTATCCTGGGCGCAGACCGCATGATCGAGATGATGCTGACCGGGCGGAAATATGACGCCGAAAATGGTCTGCGTCTTGGATTGTCTCATTACGTGTGTGACACCGAAGACGATGCAAAATCCAAAGCTGAAGAACTGGCAGCAACGGTTGCCGAAAACGCACAGCTTTCCAACTATGTCATGATCCAGGCACTGGCCCGGATTGAAGACATGGCAAAGGCCGACGGTTTGTTTACCGAAAGTCTTTGCGCCGCATTGACCCAAACAAGTGAAGACGCACAGGAAGGTCTTCGGGCCTTTCTGGAAAAACGCGCCCCGAATTTCAAGTGACGCTTGGGTTCAGGGGGCGTGTCGTTCTTCTGCACCTAAAACATCAGGCAAGAAACCGCACCAAAGCGGTCGCCAGAACAGTCAGGTAGGAACAGGAACACCGGCAAACAAAGGTGTATCCAATTTTTGAGGAGACGTTCGATGTCAGGATTTTCAGTGAACCGCCGACAGATGCTCGGAATTATGGGTGGTGCTCTTGCCGCCCCGGCCATCATCGGCAAAGCACGGGCAGCCGAAGTGACACTTCGTTTGCACCACATGCTGCCACCCGTTGCCCCCATGCACAAAGCATTCTTTGAACCATGGGCCAAGACCATTCGCGAGCAATCAGATGGCCGCATTGATATTCAGATTTTCCCGGCCATGCAGCTTGGTGGCAAACCACCGCAACTCGCAGATCAGGTGGCAAACAATGTCGTTGATATCGCCTGGACATTGACGGTGTATACGCCGGGCCGCTATCCGGTTTCCGAGACGCTCAGCCTGCCCTTCATGGTCACGACTGCCGAAGCAACATCGGTGGCGATGCATAAATTCATGGATGAGTTCGGTCAGGACGAATATCGCGGCATGAAGCCGTTGGCATTCCATGTTCATGCAGGTGGCAAATTCCACATGCGCGACCAGCCAATCCAAAGTCAGGCGGACCTGGATGGCCTGCAGATCCGCGCACCAAACCAGAGTGTCGGCAAAGCCTTGTCCATTCTGGGCGCGGAGCCGGTCTTTTTCCCGGTCACAGAGATGGCAGTAGGTCTGGCCAATGGCGTGATTGACGGCACCTGCCTGCCATATGAGGTTGTCCCTGCGTTCAAGCTTCATGAACTGACATCAGTACATTGCGCACCTGCCGAGGGTGGTCGCGGCCTTTATGCCAACTCGTTTGGCTTGTTGATGGCGGGTGATGCCTATGACCGCATGCCGGATGACCTGAAAGCTGTGATTGATGCCAACTCCGGCATCGAACTTTCACGCCAGATCGGCAAACAGTTCGATAGCTTTGAATCGGTTGGATACAAAATGTGTGCAGACCGCGGGAACCAGTTCGTCGAGATACCCAAAGACGAGGTTCAACGCTGGCAGACAGCCACCCAGCCGGTAATCGATGACTGGATCGAGACGCTGAACGATGCAGGACATGACGGCAAGGCGATGATTGATCGCCTTAATCAACTGATCGACGCAGAGACCGCCTGACATGTCAGGATCCACCCGTGATCACAATGGGCGCGGCAATCTTGCCGCGCCCATTCAATCCCTTGGCCAGTTTGTTGATCGCGCCTGCATTGCCGCTGCGGCAATTGCCGGGGCGGTGATTGTTGGCGTGGCGGTTACCGTCACGCTGTCGGTTGTGATGCGATATATCGGCATTGGCGGTATTCGTGGTGACTTTGAAATCGTCGAAATGGGATGCGGAATAGCCGCATTTCTGTTTTTGCCGTTGTGCCAGCGCAAGGGCAACCATGTCATGGTCGATATTTTCAGCATGGCTTTCCCCATGCGGACCCGCAAGCTTCTTGATCAAGTGTGGGAAGCCCTGTTCTGTCTTGCCTGGGTTATCATCACGTGGCGCGTCGCATACGGCCTGATTGATATGTATGAGTATAACGACCGCAGTATGCTTCTGAGAATGCCCACATGGATCGTCTACGGGTTCGCACTGCTTGGACTTGGACTTTCATCCCTGACTGCGTTGTCGAACGCACTTGAACAGTTTGCGCGACCCGATCCCAATAATTCCCAAACGGAAACCCTGAAATGAGTCCGGTTGAAATCAGCATCGTCATGGTCATCGTCCTGATGGTCCTTATCTTCTTGCGCATGCCTATTGCATTGGCGATGGCCATCGTTGGCGCCGGCGGGTATGTGGTTCTGTCGGGGTGGCTACCGTTGTCGGCCTATCTGAAGACTGCGATTGTAGACAAATACATCTCCTATGACCTTGCTGTTATCCCGCTGTTTATCCTGATGGGGCAAATTGCGACCCGGACCGGCATTAGCAGAGCAATCTTTACCGCATCCAATGCCTGGCTTGGTCATTGGCGCGGGGGTCTGGCGATGGCATCGGTTGCAGGCTGCGCGGCATTCGGATCAATCTGTGGATCATCCATTGCCACCGCGACCACCATGGGCAAGGTCGCACTGCCGGAAATGCGCCGGCATGGTTATTCCGGCGCGTTGGGCGCGGGCACGCTTGCTGCGGGCGGCACACTTGGTATCTTGATCCCGCCGTCGGTTGTCTTGATCATTTATGCCCTGCTGACTGAACAGAACATCGTAAAACTGTTTCTGGCTGCGACGGTTCCCGGCATTCTTGCAGTACTGGGTTTCATTCTGGCGATCGGGGTGTATGTGCGCCTGTTCCCCGAAGAAGGCCCCGCCCATCCCGGTGTTCCCATGCGCGAACGGATCAAATCGCTTGGCGGAATCTGGCATATTGCACTGGTGTTCATTGCCGTTCTTGGCGGCATTTATGGCGGTGTCTTTACCCCGGCCGAGGGGGCGTCAGTCGGTGTTGTATTGATTGCCCTAACCGGTTTTCTGATGCGCAGTCTGACGGCCAAGGGTTTGTTTGAATGTGTGATTGAAACAGCCGGGTCCACTGCCATGATTTTTGCGATCATCTTTGGCGCGGACCTTTTCAACGTGGCGCTTGCCCTGACGCGTGTTCCGACAATGGCCGCCGAGTGGGTCGGAACGGCAGGTATCGCGCCGATGACTGTGTTGCTGGCCGTCATTCTGTTTTACATCATTATGGGCTGCATTATGGACAGCCTGTCGATGATCCTGTTGACGGTTCCGGTATTTTTCCCCGCCTTTATGGCGATGGACTTTGGCATGGATCCGACGCACCAGGCGATCTGGTTCGGTATCATTTCCCTAATCGTTGTTGAATTGGGTATGATTACACCACCTGTAGGCTTGAACCTGTTCATGATATCGGCAATGGCACCAGACATTCCGACACGCAAGATCTTTCGCGGGGCTGTGCCATTCCTGATCGTTGAATGCCTGCGCATCGCGGTGATTGTTGCGTTTCCTGCCCTGACATTCTGGCTTGTTGATATTGTTACAGGTTAGCCTGGCCAACAAATGGAGAAACCCTTGCACGCAAACAAGAAAAAGACTGCAGATCAGGATACGCAGCTTACGGACTTGTCAACAGACAGCCCGTTGCGCGGGTTTGTCGGATACAACCTCAAACGCGCTTATATGTCGTTGCACAGCGATTTCGTCGCCAGCCTGACGCATCTTGACCTTAAACCAACGACCTTCAGTGCGCTTGCTATCATCAACGAGAACCCGGACATCAGCCAAACCGATCTTGCACGCGCCCTTTCGATGGAGCGATCCAACATTGTGGTGATGGTCGATGAATTGCAATCACGGGGGTTGATCGTACGCAACAAGGTCCCGACGGATCGTCGGGTCTATGCCCTTAGAACAACCACCAAAGGCGTCAGCCTGTTTTACGAGGCAAGTCTGGCCGTTCAAAGGCACGAGGAAAAGCTTCTTGAAGATTTCAGCCCAGAAGAACGTGATCTTCTGGTCCGGATGCTGATCCGGATTCAACAGGTTAAATAACTTTCAGATCAGGTTACGCCCATGCTGCGACTATCCCGAGAAATCCGTGTTGAATGGGGTCACTGCGATCCGGCCCGGATTGTCTACAACCCCAACTTTTATGACTGGATGGAAGGTGGCCTTCTGGCCTTGCTGTCGGTGGCCGGGTTCGATCTTGCGACCATGATTGCAAACGATCCCGATTTTCGCGGCACGCCATTGGTGCGCGGTGACGCCAGCTTCATGGCACCCGCACGGGTCGGGGACCTGATTGAGCATCATGTCGAAGTGTCACGCTGGGGTGGGAAATCATTTGATCTTTCCCATCGGTTCACGCTGGGCGAAACAACCTTGCTTGAAGGATCGCAAACCCGTGTTTGGGGGCGCGCAAGCCCGGACAACCCGGCAAGTCTGGCAGCAGTTCCTGTGCCGGACGCGGTCAAGGCCGCCTTGTCTGAAGACAAGGTTATCCGCCTGACCCTTCGCCAGGAAACACAAGTCTGAGAGACGCCATCGTGATCCCCTTCAAAGCCCCAACTGAAGATATTCTGTTTGCCCTGTCTGTAACCGGCGATGAAAGCAGAGCCGCAGAACACGGGTTTGATGCGGAAATCACCCGTGAGATTCTGGATCATTTTGCCCGCTTTGCCGAAGACGTGATCGCCCCGATTGACGAACCGGGCGATCAGGAAGGTTGCCGGATCGAAAATGGACGGGTCCGGATGCCATCGGGTTTCAGCGATGCCTATCAGGCCTATGTCGAACAGGGTTGGCAGGCGATATCACTGGCCGAGGAATTTGATGGTCAGGGTGCCCCCGCCACCGTCTGTGGCGCGATCAGCGAGATACTGGCAGGGGCCTGCCATTCCTTTCAGATGGTCACCGGACTTGTGCCGGGTGCGGCCAGACTGATTGCCAAATTTGGCACGGATGAACAACGCCATGCCTGGTTGCCAAAGCTGGCATCGGGCAGCCACCTTGCCACCATGTGCCTGACCGAACCGCAAGCAGGGTCCGATCTTTCGGATATCCGCACGATTGCAACCCAACAAGAGGACGGAAGTTGGGTACTGAGCGGGGAGAAAATCTTTATTTCCGGCGGGGATCAGAACCTGAGCGATGAAATCCTGCATCTGGTTTTGGCCCGGACCGGCACCCGTGAAGACGGCGTGCGGGGCCTGACGCTTTTTCTTTGTCCGTCACATTCGAGCGAGACCGACCGCAACGCTGTTACGGTCACCCGGATCGAAGAAAAGATGGGTTTGCATGCCTCCCCCACCTGCCAACTGGCGTTTGACGAGGCAACCGCAACGCCGATTGGACCGATTGGCAAGGGCTTGATGTGCATGTTCACCATGATGAACCATGCGCGCCTTGATGTCGCCTTACAGGGGGTGGCCCATGCGGCGCGCGCCCATCAAATTGCCCAAAGCTACGCCGCAGAGCGCAAACAGGGCCGGGATCGCGCCAGTGGGCAACCGATTGCAATCGATCAGCATCGCGATATTGCGCGCCAGCTTGCCCGTCAGGACATACTGGCCATGACAGGTCGCCTGATGGCCTACAAGACCTTTGCCCTGATGGAGACAGACACACATTCCGACCTTGTCGAATTCCTGACCCCGATTTGCAAATCGTTCTGCACCGATGCCGGGGTTGAGGCAGCCCATATCGGCATACAGGTTCTTGGCGGGTATGGATATTTACGTGAATACCGGGTCGAACAAACACTGCGTGATGCCCGCATCTGCCAGATTTATGAGGGCACGAACGGCATCCATGCGCTGACGCTTGCCGGCCGACTGACACGCCACAAGGATGGCGCGAGTGCCAAGGCCTTTGACGCATGGATTGGCGAATTGCTTGCCGCGTCCGACAGCGACATCACTCTGGCGACGGAACTTCTCGAACACTGGCGTCAGATGACCTCGGAAATCACCACCAGCGACACCCCGGAAAAGTTCGCCCACGACTATATGCAAATCAGTGCCGCGACCTATGGGGTTGCGATTTGGAGCGAGCTGGCGGGCCGCCTTTCCGCATCCCAGAGCACGCGCTATCAGGCTTGCCTTGATCAGGCAAGGGAATGGGGTGCAGTTGCACTGGCCACCAGCAAAGCCCGCAACGCATTTACCAGCCCCAACTGAAAAGTTGGCAGGAATGTTGGGGGCAAGCGGTGATGTCGATGGGGTGAATGAAGCTCCCCCGCACAAATCAACTTACCGCAGACCTAGCCTTTTTGGTCTTCGAGTATTGCCTGACTTGCCTTTTCTGCAATCATGACAACCGGGGCATGTGTGTTGCCCGAAACAATTGACGGCATTACCGACGCATCGACGACCCGCAAGTTGCTGAAGCCGCGAACAAGCAGGCGATGATCAACGACACCCATCGGGTCATCCCTGTGCGCGATCCTGGCGGTTCCGACCGGATGAAAGATTGTCGTTGCGACCTTTCCGGCCGCCTCGGCCAGGGCTTCATCTGATGTGATTTCCGCGCCTGGTGCAAATTCAACCGGACAGAATTGCGCCATACGATTGGTCGCCATCAACCTTCTGGCATGGCGAATTGACTGCACGGAAACCTGCCGGTCTTGGTCTGTACTGAGGTAATTTGGCGCAATATGTGGCGCAGCATTCGGGTCCCGCGATGTCAGTGTGACACGTCCGGTGCTGGTCGGACGCAAGTTGCAAACCGAAACCGTGATTGCTGGAAAATCGTGCAAGGGATCCCCGAACTTATCAAGTGACAACGGTTGAACGTGATATTCGATATTGGGTGTTTCAAAAGCCGGATCAGACTTTGTGAAGATGCCCAACTGGCTAGGTGCCATCGCCATCGGCCCACGCCGCCGCAAGGCATAGTCTAGCGCAATCTTAACTTTGCCGAGTGCGGTTGACTGCATCTCGTTCAGTGTCCTCGCCCCCTGGACGCGAAAGGCTGTTCGAATTTGCAGATGGTCCTGAAGGTTTTCGCCAACACCGGGCAAGTCATGTTTCACCGTAATGCCGTGATCGCAAAGCTCTGCCCCTGGCCCAATTCCAGACAGTTTGAGGATTTGCGGCGTTCCGATTGCACCCGCGGACAAAATGACCTCGCGGTTGGCCCGTACTGTTTTGGTCTTGCCACCGCGTTGATAGGTCACGCCCCGTGCAATCGCGCCTTCAGTTTCGAGGCCCACCACTGTGGCCTTTGTCATCACCGACAGATTGGGTCGCGACAAGACAGGCTTCAGGAAGGCACGCGCGGCACTCCAGCGAACGCCGCGTTTTTGCGTCACATCGAAATAGCCCGATCCCTCATTGTTCCCGGCGTTGAAATCATCGGTTTTGGGAATGCCGATTTCTTCGGCCGCATCGCGGACCGCATCAAGAATATCCCAGCGCAGGCGTTGTCTTTCGACACGCAGTTCACCGTGGTTGCCATGACCGTTTGCCAGTTCGTGATAATTTTCGGATTTCACAAAATAGGGCAAAACATCATTCCAGCCCCAGCCAGTCGCGCCTTGTGATTGCCAGCGATCATAATCAGCGGCCTGTCCGCGCATATAGATCATGCCATTGATCGAGGAACACCCGCCCAGCACCTTCCCGCGCGGATAGGCAATGGAGCGTCCACCCAAACCTTTTTCGGCAGCCGTTTTATAAAGCCAGTCGGTTTTGGGATTGCCGATGCAAAACAGATAGCCGACCGGAATATGGATCCACGGATAGCTGTCCTTGCCCCCGGCTTCGATAAGCAAAACACTGTTGCGTGGATCCGCACTTAGCCGATTGGCCAGAACGCACCCGGCGGATCCGGCACCAATAATAATGTAGTCAAAGGATGCATTGTCGAACGACATCTGTTTTCTCCGCGATGCCCGAACGGCACACAAACCCAGCCCCACACCGCAGGGCGGTATCGTCAGAAGATCAAGAAACGGGACCCTGTCAGGCCGCTGGCTCTGACAGGGTCAAGGACGACGCAATCGTCAGCCACGCGCTAACAGGCGGCGGCAAAGCGCGACCAGAATGGCAGCATGGCCTGTTCCAGTTCGCGCCAGGTGGCAAACCGTTTGCGATAAATTTCACTGGCATCGGCATTTGGACTGTAATGACGGTCCGCCTGAACCATCTTGTCAGCGGCTTGCGCGTAATCATGATACATCTCGACGCCAACGGATGCTGCCATGGCAGCGCCCAACGCCCCGGTTTCCTGACATTTCGCCACAGTCAGGGGCAGTTCAAGAATGTCTGAGATGATCTGTGGCCAGATGTTGCTGCGTGCCCCACCGCCTGACAAGATGATCTTGTCAAAGGTGACCCCCGTGGCACGCAGCTTGTCCATGTGGTTAAGGTGGGCAAAGGTCACGCCTTCATAGATTGCGCGCAACATGTCGCCACGCCCATGCCAACCACCAACCCCGAAGAACCCGGCGCGCGCAGTACCATTGCCCGGCGCCCCGTACAGATACGGATGATAATACGGCCCGTCTTCACGAAATGCACTTTGGCTGACCAGTTCATTGGCCAGTTCAAAGGGCGATTTCCCGGCGGCAACCTCGGCGTCATGTTCAAGGTATTCTCGCACCAGCCATTCAAGATTGACGGCCGATGTCGCCGAGCTTTCGATCGACATGAACCGGTCATCGGCATAGCCCGATGACATAAAAATCTCGTTCTCGTTGGTGAAATCAATGTTCTCGACAATAATCTGATTGATGCTCCAGGTGCCAATGATCATGGAAGCCTGGCCCGGTCGTGCAACACCTGAGCCGAGCGCACTTGCAATCACATCAAAGAAGCCCGCAACCACAGGCGTCCCGGCACACAGGCCGGTTTCACGCGCGACTGCTTCGGTTACGTGACCAACGATTTCGCTTGGCTTTGCAAGGCGCGGAAGCTTGCTACGCGCATCACCAATGCCAAACGCATCAAGCAAGCCATCGTCATAGACATTTTCGGGCATACGCAACATGCCGCATCCCCCCATATCCGAAATGTCGCTGACAAGCTCGCCGGTCAGGGCATGGGTCACGATATCCTTGCACAGCAAGACAGTCTGCGTTTTGGCATAGATTTCAGGGCGTTCGCGCTTGATCCATGCCAACAAGGTCGGCGTTTGTGACACCCAGGGCCGTTGACCGGAAATTGGATAGCTAACGTCCCCGACGCCCTCCGATGTCAGGGTATCGACCAGTGCGTTGGCCCGCGTATCAAGCGACTGAATTCCCAAAAGCGCCTTGCCACCTGCACCCAAAAGGTACAGGCCATTGCCATGCCCGGCACTGCCAATTGCGGCAATGTCGCTGGTCTCGACACCGGCTTTCTGGACGACTTCTGTCACCACGGCCATCAAGTCATGACGAAGCTGGTCAATATCGCGCTCGACAAACCCCGGATGCGGACAATGTGAAACCGCCTCGCGGCAGGCATGGGCAATTTCGGATCCCGCGGCGTCAAACAACACGGACTTTACGACCGTGTTGCCCGCATCAATTCCAAGAAAATAACGTCCCATCTGCGTTAACCTTCAAACCCGCTGTAAATGTCCCACGCAGCAGCACCATCTGCCCCTTCGTGAATCATTGCCATCAAGGCCGCAACAACGGCCTTGGGATTGTCATGTTGATAGATATTGCGCCCATAGACCATCCCGTGTGCGCCCTGCGCCATCAGGGCTGCCGAGTTATCAAACACGGTGCGCAATTCGGCCTTGCCACCGCCACGCACGAGAACAGGACAGCGGGCCGCCTGAACCACATGATGGAAATCGTTGGGATCGTCGGTCGGATCCGCCTTGATGATGTCGGCACCCAGTTCACGGGCAAGACGGACAAGTGTGGTGACCTTTTCGGTATCACCATCAACAAGATACCCGCCACGTGCGCTGTTGGGTTGCATGACCAGTGGCTCAATCATAAGCGGCATACCGTATTTTTCGCAGTCATTGCCAAGCTTTGAGATGTTCTGGACGCATTGACGGAACAGGTCCGGCTCATCGGGCAGCATGAACAGATTGACCACGACACAAGCCGCATCCATCCGCAGGGCCGGCAGGATCGGATCTGTTTCATTTTGCATGACAGCCCACATCGCACGATGGCGTTCCTTGTTATAGGGGTTCCCCATATCAACACGCATCACCAATGCCGGACGGTTTTCGCCCGGCAAGGTCTGCAACACATCGGACTGCCCGTAGTTCATCTGAATGGCATCCGGGCCCGCATCCACCAGCGACCTGACGACGGCCTCAACGTCTTCAAGACCGACCATGAAGCTTGGTTCATTACACACGCCGTGATCAATCGCGACATCAAGGCAACGGCCGTTTTTCATCAAACGGTTCAAACGAACTTTCTTGGTTACGTACATAATACCTCCTCTATCCCCGGTGGCCCGGGATTGTTATTCAGACAATGCTGTGTTTTTTGCCGAGCTCGTCGCGCAGCAATTGTTTGTGGTGATCAAGTTCCGATGCCGACCAGCCCAGAATGTCCGACATCAACTTGCCAATTTCTTCGATCAGGTTTTGCGTGATCCCGCCCTCAAGACCGATTGCGGTCCGGCGCAACAGAATGTCGGAAAGACTGCGGGCCTTTTCGTTGCGAACAAGAAATTCAATTTCGCGCTGGCTATAGGTTTGTGCAGCCGCAAGCGGCTTGTCCGCCCCCGACTGGCAAAAGCGCGCAACATCCCGTGCCCGACTGCCGTAGCGTTCGGCAAAACGTTCCAATGTTGGACGATCAATTTCCAGATCAAGCAGCTCTGCACTGATCCAGTCATCCAGGTCACTTTCGGACATCGGGAAATCACGTCCGCCGCCAATCTTGATATTCACTGTGCTGCAATTGCGTTTGCGTCCCAGACGTTTCAAAACGACATCGGCAATTTCTTCGCCGAATACGCGGAATGTTGTCCACTTTCCGCCGATCAGGCTGATGACCGGGAAGTTCCGCTTTTCATTGGCTTCCTGTTCCCGATGCGAATGATCCCGACTTATTCTGCCCGTCGCATCTGCATCACTGACGGGCAACGGCCTGACACCGGTGAAGACATGAACAATGTCTTTCTCGGCAACCTTGATGTCCGGGAACACAAAGCGCAGGGCGCTGAGCATATAGTCCTTTTCAGTAGCTTCGCAGCGTGCCAGTTCCGGATCGTCAATCAGGATGTCGGTCGACCCGACCAGCGACACACCAAGATAGTTAAATGCGATGCAAATCCGGCCATCGGCATTTTCGTAATAGACCATCTGATCGCCCAGTGCCTTTGCCAGCTGGTCATTGCGGATCATCAAATGCGATCCCTTGGTCCCGCGCACAAAACGCGGCGTGTCGTTTTCCTGACCACCGGCCAAAGCCAGGTTGGTGAAATCAACCCACGCGCCGGTGGCATTTACCACAAGATCAGGCGTGATTGTCCCGGTTTCGCCTGTCAGGCGATCCCGCCAATGGATGTCGGCACCGTTGACGTCTTCCACTGCAACATATGAATAGGCCCGCGCATTCGGACAGCTTTGCTGAGTATCAAGAATCATCTCGACACCAAGGCGCTCGGGATATTTCACCCAGGCGTCGTAATAGATCGCCCCAAATTTGGCGTTGGGTGAAAGTGCCGGTGCCATATCTCGCAGCTTTCGGCGCGAGACGAATTCATGGGCTGGCATCGTGCGGCTTTTGCGTGATAGCCAGTCATAAAGCGTCAAACCGATCTTGATCATGACGGCAGATCGACGTGACGGACCGCTGCCCAAGCCAATGAAACGTTTCAGCGATGCAAGCGACCCTTGAAACGTATCAAAGATCGGCACAAGCGTTGGCAACGGAAAGACGTAATGCGGGGCATTGCGCAGCAGAAAATCACGTTCCTGCAAGGACTGGCGCACCAGACGAAACTCGCCGTTTTCAAGGTAACGCAAACCGCCATGCACCATCCGCGACAACGCGGCACTGGCCCCGGAACAGAAATCACTCTGTTCAAGCAACACTACATCCACCCCCTGCAGGGCAAGATCACGGAACACACTGATCCCGTTGATCCCGCCCCCAACGACCACAACCGTGGCCCGTTGCGGGATTGCTGTCTCCTGTGAATTCTGTGTCATCACAAAATCAATCAGGCAGCCCGTGCAACTGGGCCAAGATGGGCCGCTATTGCCTGGTCAATGATGGCAAGTTCATCCGTGCTGAGCGTCACCTCACCCGCGCGGGCATTTTCGATTGCCTGCGTCGCATTACGCGCCCCGCAAAGTGAAAACGTGATCCCCTTCTGAGCGATGGTCCATGCAATCACGATCTGGCCCGGTTCGACATTGTGAGCCCGCGCAATCGGATCAAGGACCTTCATGAAGTCGGCCACACGTTTGCGGTTCTCGACCGAGAATTTCGGGTTTTCACGACGAAGATCGTCGCCTTCGAACACGCGGTCCGGGCCGATTTTGCCCGAAAGCAGACCAAGCGCCATCGATGAATAGCTCAGTATCGCCACGTTATTTTCGACACATAGCGGGATCAGCTCATCTTCAAGCTGGCGGTCGAGCATGTTGTAACATTCCTGAATGCAGTCGAGTTGACCGGCCGCCAGATACTGCTTCATTTCATCGGCGTTCACGTTGCTGATCCCGATCGAGCGGATCTTGCCTTCTTTTTTCAGATCAAGAAGGGCCCCCATGGTTTCGGAAATCGGCGTCGTCGGGTCCTGCCAGTGGGTAATGTAAAGGTCGACATAATCGGTGTGCAGACGCTTCAGGCTTGTTTCAAGCTCGCTGCGAACAGATTCCGCACCGAGATAGCGGTGGATTTTCTTGTCATGCTCGTCGACAAAATAGTTCCCCTTGTCCGTGTCCCAGACCATGCCGCATTTGGTGGCAATCACGACCTGATCACGACGACCCTCAATGGCCTTGCCAACCAGTTCTTCTGCACGACCAAGCCCATATGCCGGTGCTGTATCAATCAGGGTCACACCGGCATCAACCGATGCCTGAATGGCCTTGATGGAATTGACGTCGTCGTGACCGCCCCACATCCAGCCCCCCATGGCCCAGGTACCTAGCCCGATTGCAGATGCCGAAACACCGGATTTTCCAATTTCACGAATAAGCTGTGCCATCAGGCATCTCCTTTTAGTATGTCGTTGACCGCATAGGCGGTTTGCTCGTCCATGGCCAAAGTCGTCAGGAAATCACCGCGCAGGACGGCCGCAATCGGTTCTGCCTTGTGTTGTCCACTGGCAATTGCAAAGCGGTGCGGGATCTGACGCAGTTCATCAAGCGAAAGGGCAACCACACGGTCGTTGCCCGAATAATCAGAAGGCGCACCGTCCTTGTTGATCACATGTGCCAACAATTCGCCGCATGCCCCGGACGCCAGGACTTCCTCCCGGTCGATATCTTCGTCAAGTGACAGATAGGTCGATGTGCTGGCACGGACCGAACCAATGCCCATCACCGCGATATCCGCCTTGCGCGCGACATCAAAAACGTCACGGATGGAGCGAACATCGAGCAGCGTATCGCGGGCTTCCCGCGACCCTGCAATGATCGGGGCATGAAGCTGGAGGGCACGCCCGCCAAGCTTTTCGGCCATCGCCATCGATACCTGGTTGACGTCGGTGTAATATTTGCCCTGAACGCCACCGGTTGCCGGCACGACGGTCACGTCGTAGCTGCGTTTGGGTTTCATCGCCTCGACAATCGCACTGACACCGACCCCGCCGGAAATGGCAATTGTCATGCCGTCTTCAAGCTTTTCAAACAGGGCCGCTGCCGCAGCATCGGCCGTTGATTTGATTGTAATATTTGGATCGGTCGACACTTCGGGCACGACAATCGCGTTATCGATGCGCCCAAGTTCCGCGATCACTGCACCAAGGTCGGTCATGTTGCCAAACGGTGATTTGACCGTAATTTCGACCAGTCCACGTTCCTGACCTTCCTTGACCAACCGGTTGACGGTGGTATGGGAAATGCCCGTCATTTCTGCGATTTTGGCCTGGGAGATGTTCTGTTCATAGAACATCACCAGCACTTTGTGCAGACGGCGCAGACGTTCGAATTCTGTACTGTTCGTCATTGTTATTATCTCGCCTGGATTACGATTGGGCCGACGTGTTGCGTTTGCGACGGTTCAGCAAGTGATCTGCAGAAACCGCAACCAGAAGAATCAGACCGCGGATGATGTCCTGCCAATAAACCGGCACATCAAGAAGGATCAGCGAACTGGTCACAAGTGACAGAAGTGCAGCACCCAAAACTGCGCCAAAGATGGTGCCTACCCCACCATTCAGGCTTGCGCCCCCAATGACGGCCGCGGCAATCACACTCAATTCCATACCGATGCCAAATTGCGGTGTCGCGGCGCCAAAACGGGCCATATAGACGACACCGGCGACACCCGACAGCAGACCGCAAAGGGTCGAACAGAAGATCTTGATGTTCTTGGTTTTAATGCCCGAGAACAGCGCGGCCTTTTCGTTACTGCCGGTGTAATAGACCTTGCGAAAGATCGTCGAATGACGCAGCAGCAGATCGAAAAAGATAACCAGTCCAAAGAACAGAATGATCACAAACGGCATGCCTGCGATATCTCCCTGTCCGACAAACTTGAAGCTTGGCGGCAGCGAGAACAGCGACTGCGGCGTGCCCTTGGTGATCAGAAGCGACAACCCGCGCGCGATCACCATGAAGGCAAGTGACACGATAAAGAAATGGAGTCCTATTCGCGTGACACATTGCCCCATCAGGAAACCGATAAAACCGCACGCAAGGATCGCGATCACACTGGCAGACCAGGGATCCACCCCCATCAGGAACAGCTTCCCGCCAATCACCATTGAAAGGCACACAACCGACCCGACCGACAAATCAATGCCCCCGACAATCAGCAGGATTGTCATGCCGACAACGACAATCCCCTCAATCGAGAAGGACAGCAACATCGCGCGGAAGTTCTGCCAGGTCAGGAAATAGGGCGAGGCAAAGCTCATTGCGATGCAGATGATCAGAATGATGGCCACAAGCCCTGCTTCGCGGGCCTTGAAGATGCCAAGCATCCGGTTGTGCACACCGTTTTCCAATGTGGTTGTCTCCGGTTTTGTCGTTTCAGTTTTTGATTTGGTTCCTGATTTCAGTGCCTTGACCATCGTCATGACGCCACCCCCCTCTTTGCCGGACTTCCATTTTGGCCCCCCAGCCCCGAAGCCAGTTTCATGATCTCTTCTTCGGTCATGGTTTCGCCTTCGACTTCGCCGGCAATGGACCCTTCGTGCAGCACGAGGATGCGGTCACACAGGCCAATCAGTTCGGGCATTTCCGATGAGATCACCAGAACCCCGACCCCATCTGCCGCCAGGTTTCGAAGAATGCTGTAAATTTCGCTTTTTGCACCGACATCAACGCCGCGCGTTGGCTCGTCAAAAATGATGATGTCCGGCTGCACGGATAGCATCTTGGCAATGGCGACCTTTTGCTGGTTACCACCGCTGAGTGACGACACAGGTTGTGATACATGCGCACAGCGCAGTGACATCAATTTTCCAAGTTCCTCGGCACGGTTTTGTTCCACGCGCTGACGCACAAAGCCACGCGCACTGACATGCGCAAGATCGAGGGCGGAAATGTTGGCCGATATCGAAAGATCAAGAAACACGCCCGATCCCTTGCGATCTTCTGACAGATAAACCAGGCCGTTCTTGATGCTGTCGGAATAATCTTTCGGTGCAAAATCGGCACCATGCATGGTGATGTGCCCAGCTGTTTTTTTGCCAAAGCCACAAATTGCATGGGCAAGCTCGCTGCGCCCCGCACCAATCAAACCACCAAGGCCGAGAACCTCGCCTTTGCGCAGATCAAAACTGATATCGCGCAGGAAACCGTCATCTGACAGGTCACGCACCGACATCAGGGGCTGGATATCGTCGCCCCGGTTGTCGTTCTTGGCGGGAAACTGATTAAGGATTTCGCGCCCGACCATTTTGGTCGCCACGGCATCTGGCGTGGTGTCGGCGGTCATGAGTGTTTCAATGAATGTTCCATCACGGAAGACGGTAATGCGGTCGGAGATGGCAAAGATTTCCGCCATGCGATGGCTGATATAGATGATGCCGATATTGCGTGCCTTCAGATCGGCAATGATGCGAAACAGCGCATCCGCTTCCTTGTCGGTCAGGGCCGCGGTTGGTTCATCAAAGATCAAGACATCGCAATCAAGGGTCAATGCCTTGGCGATTTCGACGATCTGCTGACTTGCGATGGGCAGGTTTCCGACCTTTTCATCGACCGGGATCGACACCAGATCCGACAAGATCTTGGTCGCACGTTCGCGCAGTTCACGGTCATTCATCAAGAACGACCTCCGCGCATTGGTCGCCGCCATCAGGATGTTTTCGGCAACCGAGATATCGGGACACAGTGCAATTTCCTGATGCACCAAGCCGATACCGTGCGCCTGTGCTGTGGCCGGATTGGGCAGAATGATGTCTTGGCCCTTGAAATGAATACGTCCCTGATCAGGCGAGAATACACCACTCAGGATATTCATCAGGGTCGACTTTCCCGCACCGTTTTCCCCCATCAGGGCATGTACTTCGCCAGGTATCAACGACAGGTTCACACCGCGCAGTGCCTGTACGGGGCCGAATGACTTATGGATATCGTGAACTTCTAGAATGGGCTGCATGGAACCAGATGCCTTGCGATGGAAAGAAGGACATCCCTTCCTTTCGAACCGAAAACAATGGGAGGACCGAAAGGAAGGGTCGTCCGGTCGTTATGGGATAACGACCGGATGCGGATATCCTTATTCTTCGATACCTTTGGTACCGCGACGCTTGAGATATGCTTCCCAATAGAAATCGTCAGCATTCTCGGCTGTTACGACGGCATATCCATTATCGATATAGGGAACCAGCATCGGGTTGCTGCCCGTACGCTTGTAGTCGTTCATCGGGTCGATCAGTTCTGGATGAGCCGCCAGGAACAGGGAAATGAAGCCCATGTAACCCTGAATACCCTGGTTCGGGTTGATTGAACCAAAGACTTCGCCAGCCTTGATCATATCAAGAATTTTGGCATTCACGTCTGCCGTCATGACCTTGATGTCGGCTTTGGTCTCAATTGCCGCCTGCGCGGCACCAAGGGCACTGTTGGCCTCTGGCATAAACACTGCACCCAAATTCGGATTGGCCTGATGCATGGTCAGAACCGCGTTATAGGCCTTGGTCGGATCCTGGTTTGATGCTGCACGTGCAACCAGCTTCATGTCCGGGTATTTTTCTTCCATCCGGTCGATAAAGGCCGCAACGCGACGGTCATGGTTATCCTGACCCGGGTTTTCGAGAACAGCATATTCGCCTTTTCCGCCCATTGCCTCGGCGATTGCGTCCGCAGCAGCGGCACCTTCGCGATCATTGTTTGAGGTGATGTAGGCCGCACGCTTGGAGTTTGGTGAATCTGCAGCAAAGGTCACAACTGCAATACCCTGTTCAACCGCACGGTTGATTGGCGCGATAAACGGATCAGAGTTCATCGGGTGAACCATGATGCCGGCTGGCTGACGTGCCAGAACCTGCTCAAAGGTCGCGATTTGCTTGTTCACGTCATATTCCGGGGTACCGGTATAGACGGTATCACAGCCCATCTGTTGTGCGGCCTGCTTGAACATTTCGTAGACCGGGAACCAGTATTCAACGCCGCTGACCATGACGTTCATCGCGTAAAGCTCGCCGGGTTCACACTGGAATGCACTTTGTTTAGCTTCTTGCGCCATAGCCGAAGACGCCGTGAAAGTCAGAAAGGCAGCTGCTGCTGTTCCCAGCAGCATTGATTTGATTTTCATGTTATCCTCCCTAATGCGTAACCATTTCCGGGCTTTCCACGACACGGCTTGGTTCGCACGATGTTATTTATGGTAGATATTTCATTGATCGAAATATCTACCATTCATTTGGGTTGATCCCATTTTGGGAGTCAACATGAAATATATTTCAACCATTTGGTTTTCGCGCAAAGCGTTCAAAACCAAAGGTTATCGCCGGAAAAGAAAATTTTGCTGATTATGTTCCGCCGCATTTTCGCCTGAAGGAGTCGGGCGGAGTCCTTGCCTGTCGATCGCGTAACAACATCTAAAGTCACAGCGCTTTGCAAACCTCAGAGCAAAACTCTCGACATTATCGATAGGGGCAAAAGGCGCTTTGCCGCGACTTGATTTAGGTCCGGAAAGATAATCAGTCTGCTACGACCGACCCCACCCTTGAACTGGCTGGGGTGAGAAAAGCAAATACCCCGCCTGAACATAAAACTCCCACCCACGCGGCCAAACACGATATGAGCGTGAAAATTCCAATAGTATCAATAAACAGACTGAAAACTTCTCAGTCTGTTTGTGTTGCTGCCCCGAGCGTATTTCAATGTTGCACGTCTTGGCGACGCCTATTTGATAGCTTGCTATTTTTGCGGCAATTCTACACAACAAGAAGCTGGAACTTAACAAGCAGCGGCGCTTTCACAAGAGCCAAGCCGCGGTTAGAATTGTCTTGAAAGTTCCCATCTAGGGGAGGCACCCGGTGACCGGATTTCATTGGTCCCGAAACCAACGACTAAGCCTTGTGGGCCGATATACCTTGTTATCGGTCGGTGTTGTCGTGTGCGCGCTTCTGGCACTCAGCTTCTTTTATCAGCGCTTTTCCAATGAACTGATTGACCGTCTGACAGGCGAACGGCTCAGCGCGCAGGTCGCGGCAACGTCAAACAAGCTTTCGGCCTTTCTTGATGCGCGCATCTATCAGCTGGTCACCCTGTCAAACCACCCGGCCCTGCCGGCCTTTATTGAGGCGCCGAACTCCCCACAGGCTGAAGAGGCCCTGACCCTGCTTCGGGTGGAGGCAGATTCGCCCGACCTTTATGGTGTGCTGTTTTTTGACTGGTACGACAATCTTGATCGTCTGGTCGCAGGCCAAGCCGCATCCGGCCCGCCTTATTGGTCGAAAAACGGCTGGGATATTTCCGGCCTGCCGCGCGTAGAGCACGAAGGCATTGAGTTTATCGGCCCCAAATTGCCCGAAAATGGCAATTCCGGCTGGATCTTGATGCGGGCCCACATCCGCGATACCGGTTTGGGGCAGAACACGTCTGTGGCCCTGCATGTGCGTCTGGCATCCCTGACCGAGCTTCTGGCGAGTGCCGGGGTGTCGGGCGTGATTGATCCGCTTTTGCGCACGCCGGGCGGCATTGTTCTTGATGCCACCGGGCGCCCGACCGAGGTCACTGGTGAACTGATCGAAGGCCCCAGCATCCTTCCGGGATGGAACCTTGTGATGAGTGTTCGACCGGGCACCATCCTGCAACCGATTGATGAAACGCGCTTTTGGCTGACGGTGACAGCCGCCGTCATCATTGTGGTTATTCTGGCGATCTTTTTTGCCCTGTCGCGCAGCCTGCGGCGACGGGTCGATACACTTGTTCAGGGGGCACACAGTATTGCGTCGGGCGATCTGTATTACCGCCTGCCCGAAGGTCGCCGTCGCGATGAAATCAGCACGGTTGCCAAGGCCTTCAACACCATGGCCTGGCAACTTAAAGACCTGATTGATCGGACAGTGCGCGCCGAAAAGCTTGCCGTTCTGGGCCAGTTTGCCACCGGTGTCGCGCATGAGGTCCGCAATCCGCTGGCGACGATGAAAACCACCGTTCAGGCCCTTGTGCGCAAGGAACCCGATGGTGAGCGCAAAACACTTTTGGATGATATGGGCCACCAGATTGATCGTCTGTCACGCGTGGTGAATGATCTTCTGGCTTATGGCCGACCGGGTGAAGCCTGCCCGCAGGAAACCGAAATACGGGATCTGTTCCGACAGTCGTCGCGCGTCCTGACCCCGGTCGCCGAAGAGGCCCAGGTGCGGTTTTACACCAGCGGCGATTCCCGCCTGACGATCTTTGTCGACCCGGATCAGGTGCTGCAGATCCTGCTGAATATCGGGATCAATGCCATTCAGGCCTGTCAGCCCGGCGGCACAGTGAGCCTGCGCGCAGAGCGCCACCAGGATCAGGTCGAGATCCGCGTCACCGATGATGGTTCGGGCATCCCCAAAGAGCATTTGCTTGACGTCGTGCAGCCATTTTTTACCATGAAAAGCAAAGGAACCGGACTTGGCCTGACAATCAGCCAACAACTGGTCGAGTCAAATAACGGTTCAATCAATATTGAAAGTGCCCCACAAGAGGGCACAACAATCACATTGAAGTTCCCGGCAACGAAATCGGAAACTTCAAAGGAGGAAACATCGAAAAATGCCCCGCCAGATCAGGATTCTGATCGTCGATGATGAGGAATCATTCGTCCGATCGCTAAGCTTTGCGCTTCGTACCGAAGGCATGGATGTCACCGGCGTCCATTCCGGTGAAGATGCGTTTTTGCAAGTCCGTGAAAACAAGTTCGATATCATCCTGCTTGATCTGCGCCTGCCCGGTGCCGATGGCATGGAGGTCCTTGATAGCATCCGCAAACTTGATATCGACGTGCCCGTCATCATGATTTCGGCCCATGGCGATACCCGTGCGGCGGTGAAGGCCGTCAAACTCGGTGCAGCCGATTACCTTAGCAAGCCGTTCGAACTTGATGAGCTGATCCACACGATCAACACCACCCTTGATCAGAACCGCACCGCACTTGAGCTTGATTACCACCGCAAGCGCAATGTCCCGACCAACGGTCTGATTGGCGAATGCGCACCGATGCGCGAATTGCGCACAACAATCGACCGTGTCGCACAAAGCAGTGCCAGCCGCATCCTGCTGCAAGGGGAGTCCGGGACCGGCAAGGCGCTGGTTGCGCGTGCCATTCACGGCCAAAGCCCGCGTGCTTCAAACGCCTTTATCGAAGTCAACTGTGCCGCCCTGCCAGAACAGCTGATTGAAAGCGAACTGTTTGGCGCCGAAAAGGGCTCCTACACCGGCGCGCATCAGAAACGCACCGGCCTTGTCCGTCTTGCCGATGGTGGCAGTCTGTTTCTGGATGAAATCGGCGAATTGCCGCTGGCGCTGCAGGCGAAGTTCTTGCACTTCCTTGAAAACGGCGACTATCGCCCGGTCGGGAGCGAACATTCCGCATCAGCCGATGTCCGCGTGATTGCCGCGACCAACCGCGACCTTGCCGAGGAAGTCCGGTTGGGCAATTTCCGTGAAGACCTGTTTTACCGCCTGAACGTCATCACCATTGATATCCCCGCCCTGCGCCACCGCGGCGAGGATATTATCAAACTGGTCGACCATTTCGCCGATCATCAGGCCAAGGCCGAAGGATGCCATCCGATCCATTTTGACGATGCAACCCTTGATCTGCTGCGCCACCATCGCTGGCGCGGCAATGTGCGCGAACTTAAAAACCTGATTGAGCGTCTGACCATTCTTTATCCGTCCAAACAGATTTCGCCGGACCTGCTGCCGGCTGAATTCCACGTCACGGATGATAACCCGGATGATCTGCATGGCGGAGTTTCGGATGGTAATGCGCAATTGCAGGACCGTATGGACAACACCGAGCGTCATCTGGTGCAAGATGCGCTTGATCAGGCCGACGGTCACAAAGGCCGTGCGGCAGAAATACTTGGTATTTCACGTCATGCCCTGAAACGCCGACTACAAAGGCTGGGCCTGCAATAACTTATCCCCAGCCCGAAGCATTTCCGATGCACCCTTGAGCGGTTTCCGCTCAAGGGTGTTTTGCTGTTTGAGCGCCTAACGCTCAAATTCGCGCTCAAGACCGCTCCATGATTTTGGCCCAAAACAGTCAATCGCGCGGCTTTCCTGACTTTGCGCCGAAATTTCGCAACTGGCACAGCCTTTGCGGAATAGCGAGACAAAGGTACAAACGCGGATGGAACAACCATTCGCAGGGAGGAAAGTCATGGAGATGCTCAAACACCCGGTTTCCGGGTGCATCACCATTATTGTAGCCACGTTCGCACTGTTTGCGGCCAATACCGCACAGGCAGAACGTTTTGAGTTGGGCGCATCTGCACAGAACGCAGATGCTGTCATCGGCTGTTTGTACCCGATGACCGGACGGTCGGCCACCTATGGCCGCGACAGTATTTCCGGCATCAAGATCGCCCTTCAGGACCTCGAAGCCGAAGCAAAGTCCGGCCTGGATGTGCCCAATCTGCGCGTCATCGCCGATGACCCGCGATCAAAGGCATCCTATGCGGTCCGTCTGGCACAGGATTTCATCACCAATGACAATGCCAAGTTCTTCTGCGGCATCGTGTCATCGGGAGTGGCCCACGCCGTGAGCGATCTCGCCAAGAACGAAAAGATCATCATGGTCGGTACCGATCATGCGTCATCGCGGCTCAGCATCGAGGCCGGCCACGATTATTACTTCCGCGTCACCAATGACAGCTGGACGTCAATGGCAGCCGGTGCGCGCTATTTACGCGATCTGCAAAAGGAAACCGGGTGGAAACGCCTTGCCTTTGTCGGACCGGATTATGATTACGGCCATGTTTCCTGGACGGATCTGCAACTCGCCCTTGATGAACTGGGTGTCGAATATGAGACCGTCGGCGATCTGTGGCCGAAGCTTTATGAGCCGGATTATTCGATCTATATCAACGCCCTGCAATCGGCAAAGGCCGACGTGGTCGTAACCGCCCTTTGGGGCGGGGATTTCATCGCCTTTATCAAACAGGCTGCATCAACCCGTTTCTTTGAAACCACCCGTCTGGCCAATTTCGATACCGGTGCAAATTACGATGTGATGATGGCCCTTGGCGATCAGCCCTATCCGGGTTTGATCCTGTCGGCGCGCCATCACAATAACTGGCCCGACACCGGCCGTAACAAGCGGTTCGTCAAACAGTTTCACGACATGACCGGGCGTTATCCGACCTATGCGGCCGAAGGCGCCTATACCGGGATCATCGCCATTGCACGCGCCATTGAAAAGGCTGGTGGCGTTGACGATGACCGCGCGCTCATCACCGCACTTGAAGGATTGCAACTGGCCCTGCCCGAAGATCCGCCGGGCTTTGCATCCTATATCGATCCCGAAACTCACCAGATTGTCCAGGCGCAAGCCGTGGGCACGGTCGTCCACAACGAAGACTTTCCGCCATCGAAACTGATGGTGGGGAACTGGGCGATCTACGATGCCGAAGACCTCAAACCATCAAAAGAGATGGTCAAACGTCGCCGCGATGCCGTGGCCGGCGGGTCGGAGGCAGTTCCACCGCCAACTCCATGACCTTTCCCAAGGGAGGAAATAGTGAAGAACAATAAATCAAAATTCAGCAAATACCTTGTATCGGGCGTCGCAGTGCTTGCCCTTGCAACTGGCGCAGCCGGTTCTGCATCGGCCGCTGAGAACGGCAAATTCCGCGTCGGGATCGTGACCTTCCTGTCCGGTCCGGCAGCTGGTCCGTTCGGCGTTCCGTCGGCAAATGCCGCCAAGGTTCTTGTTGAAGAACTGAACAAGGGCAACCTGCCTGCACCATACGACAAGATCGGCATCAATGGTGCTGAAATCGAAGCCGTGATCATCGACGAAGCCGGTGGTGCAACCAAGCAGGTTGAAGAATACCGCAACCTTGTTCAGCGTCAGAAAGTCGATGCTGTCATCGGCTATGTTTCTTCGGGCGACTGCCTGGCGATTGCGCCGGTTGCCGAAGAACTGAAAACCTTCACCATCGCATATGATTGCGGTACTCCCCGCCTGTTTGCTGACAACCCGGACGCGGCCTACATGTTCCGTACCGGCCTTGACGCATCTGTCGATAACATCGGTGCTGTTCGCTACCTTGCGGCAACCCGCCCGGACGTTACCCGTCTTGCCGGCATCCAGCAGAACTATTCCTGGGGTCAGGACAGCTGGGCTGACTTCACCGCGGCTGCATCGGTCCTGATGCCCGAAGCAGAAATCGTCGAAGAGCAATTCCCGAAAATCTATCAGGGTCAGTACGGTGCAGAAATCTCTGCCCTGTCCGTGAAGCGCCCGGAAATCGTTCACAGCTCCTTCTGGGGTGGTGACATGGAAGCTCTGGTTCTGCAGGCAAACGCACGCGGCCTGCTTGAAGATGCAACCGGCCTTCTGACCTGCGGCGAAGCATCCTTTGCCACCTACAAGGATCAGGCCCCGAACGGCATGATCATCGGCGCACGTGGCCCGTTCGGCCAGTTCGCCCCGGACAACGAACTCAACACCTGGTTTGAGGGTGTCTATCAGAACGCCTATGACCTTGAGCCGGTCTATCCGGCAACCAAGATGGCCCAGGCGATCCTTGGTCTGAAATATGCCGCCGAGAATGCCGGTGTCGCCGATAAGGAAATCCCGTCGGCAGAGCAACTTGCTGCTGCGATGAAAGGTGCAACCTTTGAGTCGGTTTCGGGCACGGTTGAAATGGCACGCGCCAATGGTCATCAGGCCATGCAGGGTATCACCTATGGTGAATACCACTACGAAGATGGCGTTGCCTCGATCAAGAACGCTGTTTCGTTTGATGGCGAATGCGTAACACCCCCGGAAGGTGTTGCTGCTGCGGACTGGATCGCAGACGGCTTCCCGGGCGCTAAGTGTAACTAAGTTGTCCGCTCTGTTTTGCAGAGCTTCCTGATCCTGCGGACATCCCGTCTCCCTTGGGATGTCCGCCCCTTTCCCTGCACACTGGATATTTGTGATGACAAGTCTTCTTGCCGTCCTGATTGATGGCTCGATCTATGCATCGTGGCTGTTTCTTGTGGCTGCCGGCCTGACCGTGATTTACGGGGTGATGCGCATCCTGAACATGGCGCATGGCAGCTTTTATGCCATCGGCGCCTATTCGGCAGCGTCACTGGTTGGCTGGTATTTCAACAATGGCATGGGCCCGGCATGGGTCAGCTATTTGTTGCTGGTTGGTGCCGCGCTGGTTGCCGGTCTGATTGTCGGTGTGATCGTCGAACGCGGATTGCTGCGCCTCATGTATGGCCGCGACGAAATCCTGATGGTGATCATTACCTATGCCCTTCTTCTGATCCTTGAAGACGGTATGAAAATCGTCTGGGGTGTCAGCCCGTATTTCGCCTATCAGCCTTACTCCGAGCTTGGGCGAACATCGCTCGGCTTGCTCAAGGTTTCCAATTACGACGTCGCCCTGGTCGGGGTGTCCGCATTGCTCGGGCTTGGCCTGTGGGCGTGGCTTGAACGCACCAATCAGGGCAAGGTCCTGCGTGCAGTGATCCATGACCGCGAAATCGCGGTTGCCATGGGCGTGAACGTGAAACTGATGTTCACCATCACCTTCGTTCTGGGCACCACACTGGGTGCACTTGCCGGTGCGCTGACTGCGCCTGCGATCTCTGTCGTGCCGGGGATCGGCATCGAAGTGATCGTTCTGGCCTTTGCCGTGGTGGTTATCGGTGGCCTTGGCAGCATCGGGGGGGCCGCTGTTGGTGCCCTTTTGGTCGGGCTAAGCCGTGCAGCCGCCGTTCACTATGCCCCTGAATTCGAACTGTTCGTCATTTATGGCGTGATGTCACTGGTTCTGGCGTTCCGTCCCGAAGGCCTGTTTGGCCGTACTTTGGCGAGGAAAATCTGACATGCGTCTTGATAAAACTGAAATCTCGCTCGGACTGATCGCGCTTGCCTGCGTTCTGTTCGGCTTCGTTTCGCCGGGTTGGCTGATCTTCCTTTTGACCATCGCACTGGCCAAGGCACTTGTCGTCCAGGGCGTCGTCATGCAGATGCGTTCCGGCCTCGTATCCTTTGGTCAGGGCCTGTTCTATTGCATCGGTGGTTACACCGTTGGCATGGGCGGCCAGTTCTTTGGCATTCATGATGCGATTGCCGCCCTGTCACTTGGCATGTTTGTCGCAATCGTTGTTGCCATGCTGTTGGGTCTGTTGCTGACGCGCTATCGCGAAATCTTCTTTGCCATGCTGTCGCTGGCATTTTCGATGATCCTGTTTGGCGTCCTTGTCAAAAGTCAGGAACTGGGCAGCACGGACGGCTTTAACGTTCATGATTGGACCCTGTTTGGCTGGGCCCCCGAAGCGGGCGCTGGCAGCCAGCACACCGTCTTTACCATGACTGTGGTCTCTGGTCTGATCGTTGCTGTTCTGATCCATCGCTACACCAAGGCAGGCATTGGCGTCATCTGCGAGGCTGTTCGCGAAAATGAAGTCCGTGTTGAATATCTTGGTCTGTCACCGCGCTGGTTGCTTTATGGCAACTATGTTGCTGCGGCGGCGGTATCGGCCCTTGGCGGCGGTCTGACGGCCCTTGCCACCGGCCACGTTGATCCGGAGATGGCCTATTGGACCACATCGGGCGAATTTGTCTTCATCGCGCTTTTGGGTGGTTTGGGCCACGTGGCTGCACCGTTTATTGCGGCCATCGTGTTCTCGTTCGTGCGGACCTACGCCATCGAATTCGTTCCCCATACCTGGCAGATGATCCTCGGTTTCACGCTGCTTGCGGTCATTATCTTCCTGCCCAAAGGGCTGTGGAGCCTGGTCAGCCGTGAAAAAACAGGAGAACGGGCATGACCTGCATTCTTGAAACACGTTCGCTGAACAAGGAATTCGGCGCGGTCATCGCCGCAAAGGATTTGAACGTTCAGATCAACAAGGGTGAAGTCGTTGGTGTGATCGGCTCCAACGGGGCTGGTAAAACGACCTTCATCAACATGGTGACGGGCTATCTCAAGCCGACGCGCGGCGAGATCCTGTTTAATGGCAAGTCCATCATGGGCCATTCCCCGCGTGCGATCACGCGGGCCGGCATGGCGCGTTCCTTCCAGGTTGCGCAGTTGTTCCCGGAAATGACCGTGATCGACAACCTGATTGTCGCGCTGGCTGCGGCCGAAAGCGCCCGTCCGAGTTTCCTAAGCCCCCTTCGCAGCGATGCCCGCATCGCCAGGGCTGAGGAAATCCTTAAGGAATTCGGTGTCGAAAACTATCGCGATTCACTGGTAACCGCCGTTCCGCAGGGTGCGCGTAAACTGGTTGATATCGCCATGGCGTTGATCGGCAATCCTCAGATGCTGCTGCTTGATGAACCGACCAGTGGTGTCAGCGTGGATGAAAAAACCGACCTGATGGATACGGTCATGAATGCCGTGCGTCAACATAGCGTGACCGTGCTGTTTGTCGAACATGACATGGATGTGGTCGAACGCTATGTCTCGCGCGTTCTGGCATTCTATAGCGGCGAAATCATTGCAGATGGCGAACCTGCGGCTGTTCTGGCCGATCAGCAGGTCCGCGATCTTGTGACCGGCCATCGTCCCACCACCAAACAAGGGAATGGCGCATCATGACCCTGGAAATCAGTAATCTCGATGTATCGATCGGTAATATCCCGATCCTGCGCGATGTCTCGCTTTCAGTGCCGTCCGGCAAGATGTTTGGCCTGATTGGCCATAACGGGGCGGGCAAGACCACGCTGATGCGCGCCATCATGGGCCTTCTGGACGCAGATCAGGGCACCATCACCTTTGATGGGCAGGACCTGCGCAAGATGGCTGACTTTGCCCGTGCCAAAGCCGGCATCAGCTATATGCCCGAAGATCGCCGTCTGATCCCGTCCCTGACGGTCGAGGAAAACATACTTCTTCCAGCCTGGACCAACGGTATTGCAGACGCTGCGGAACGGTTGAAATGGGTCTATGACCTGCTGCCGGAAATCGCCCAGTTCCGGGATCGCCGTGCGCTGCAGCTTTCCGGCGGTCAGCAGAAACTGGTCTCGCTCGGGCGTGCATTGATGCCCGGTCGCAATCTTTTGTTGCTCGATGAACCGTTCGAAGGGGTCGCACCGGTCCTGTCACGCCGCCTGTCGGAAGTCATTTCCGATCTTGGCAGCAGCGGGCTGTGCGTTCTGATCTCTGAGTCTGATGACAGCCACTCCGCCGATCTGGTGGCGGGCAGTTATCGCATCGAACGTGGCACCGTTTCCAAGGCTGAACTGGAAACCGCCTGATCCCGAC
>NZ_DBGS01000089.1:63766-75193 GCF_002295455.1 Thalassospira sp. UBA848
CCCGACAACAGACATGTCAAAAGACGAGGTCCCCATGTCAGACTTTGTGTTTGAAACCACTCCTCGCGTCATCTGCGAGTTCGACGGTGCCTTGCAACTCGGCACCCTGTGCAAGGAGTTCGGCGCGAAACGCGCCGTTCTTCTGTCCGACCCGGGTTTACAGAAGGTTGGCCTGATCGACGCCCCTTATGCAGCACTTAAAGAAGCCGGGATTGAAACCCTGCTTTGGACCGATGTTCAGGCAGACCCGCCCGAGGAAAGCATTCTTGCCGCGGTCAAGGGTGCCCGTGACTTCAAGGCCGATATCGTCATCGGCCTTGGCGGCGGTTCATCGCTTGATACCGCAAAACTGGTCGCCCTTCTGTGTGGCAAGGATCAGAAACTTGACGAGATCTATGGCATCGGTCTGGCGACGGGCCCGCGCCTGCCGCTTATTCAGGTGCCGACCACGGCGGGCACCGGTTCGGAAGTCACGCCGATTTCGATCGTCACCACCCCAACGCACGAGAAAAAGGGCGTGGTGTCCAGTCTGCTTTATCCCGATGTCGCACTGCTTGATGCCAAACTGACCATGGGCCTTCCGGCCCCGATCACGGGCATGACCGGCATTGATGCCATGGTGCACGCCATCGAGGCCTACACCACAAAGCACAAGAAAAATGCCCTGTCGGACGGACTTGCCATCCGCGCGATGCAGCTGATGACCGCCCATATCGATGATGCGGTTTCTGCCAGCCCGTCACGCGAAGCCCGTGAAGCCATGCTTCAGGGGTCCATGCTGGCCGGAATGGCCTTTGCCAACGCCCCGGTCGCAGCGGTTCATGCCCTTGCCTATCCTCTCGGCGGGCATTTCCATGTCCCGCATGGACACAGTAATGCGCTGGTCCTGATAGAGGTTTTGAAATTCAACCGGGATGCGGCCGTATCGCAATATGCCGAACTCGCCCGCGCCATTCTGCCGGATGAAAAGTTCGCAAATGACGATGCTGCCTGTGATCGCTTCATTGCTTTCATGACCGACATGGTCGAACGCATGCCGTTCAGCCGCACCTTGCGCGAAGTCGGCGTGGCGGAAAGCGATCTCGACATGCTGGCGACCGATGCGATGAAGGTTGAACGCCTTTTGATCAACAATCCGCGTGAAATGACGTTCGAGGCCGCACGCGCGATCTATGCCGCCGTGCTGTAACGAAAAGGAATAGCCACCATGACCATCCAGCTAAATGATACTGGCCTTTGGCAAACCCAGGGGCATATCGACGGCAAATGGGTCGCATCCGACAGCGGCAAGACCTTTGCGGTTGTTGACCCGGCCACCGGCGAACATCTTGCCGATGTTCCCGATATGGGCGCGGCCGAAACCAATCGTGCGATTGATGCCGCCAATGCCGCCCTTCCGGCGTGGCGGGCCAAAACCGCCAAGGAACGTGCAAATGTTTTGCGCAAATGGTTTGACCTCTGCATGACGGCACAGGCCGACCTTGCATTGCTGATGACCCGCGAACAGGGCAAACCCCTGGCCGAGGCATCCGGCGAAGTGGCCTATGGCGCATCCTTCCTTGAATGGTTTGCCGAAGAAGGCAAACGCATTTATGGCGATGTTATCCCGTCGCATGGGGCGGACAAACGCATCATCACCGTCAAACAGCCGATTGGTGTTGTTGCCGCGATCACGCCATGGAACTTCCCGATGGCAATGATCACGCGCAAATGTGCACCGGCCCTTGCCGCGGGTTGCACGGTCGTCATCAAACCGGCGGAAGATACGCCACTGACCGCGCTTGCACTGGTCGAGCTGGCCAAACGCGCCGGGTTCCCCGATGGCGTGATCAATATCGTCACCGCATCACACGGGGCGGAAATCGGTGGTGAACTGACTGCCAACCCGATCGTGCGCAAGCTGTCCTTCACCGGCTCCACCCAAGTCGGCAAACTTTTGATGCGTCAGTGTTCTGATACCGTCAAAAAAGTCAGTCTAGAACTTGGCGGCAATGCGCCGTTTATTGTCTTTGACGACGCCGATCTGGATGCGGCCGTTGCAGGCGCGATTGCCTCGAAATACCGCAATGCCGGTCAGACCTGCGTCTGTGCCAACCGCATTCTGGTTCAGGATGGTGTCTATGACGCCTTCGCCGCCAAACTGGCCGAAGCCGTTGGCAAATTGCGTGTCGGTTTGGGCACCGAAGAAGGCATCACCCAGGGCCCGCTGATCAATGCCAAGGCGATTGAAAAAGTCGAAGCACTGGTCGAAGACGCCGTTTCTCGTGGGGCAAAGGCTGTTCTGGGTGGTGATCGCGCCAAGCCCGACAGCAATTTCTTTACCCCGACCATTCTGACCGGGGTTACGTCGGATATGCGGATTTTCTCCGAGGAAATCTTTGGTCCGGTTGCACCACTGTTCAAGTTCAGCAGCGAAGAAGACGCCATTCGCATGGCCAATGACACGCCATTTGGTCTGGCGGCCTATTTCTATGCACGTGATATCGGCCGCATCTGGCGGGTTGGCGAGGCGCTTGAATACGGCATCGTTGGCATCAACGAAGGCATCATTTCGACTGAGTCCGCACCGTTTGGCGGGGTCAAGGAATCCGGCATCGGCCGCGAAGGGTCGAAATACGGCGTCGATGACTTCGTCGAGATTAAATATATGTGCCTCGGCGGTCTCGCCGGGAATGCCAACTGATCCCGGATAAGGAGACACATCATGAGTTTCATGTTCCGAAGCGTGCCGCGCATCGTCTGCGAAGCCGGTGGCATTGCCAAGGCCGGCAGCCTGATGAAGGAACTCGGCGCCAGCCGTGTCACCATTGTCTGCGATCCGGGCATCGTCGAACTGGGCTTTGCGCAAAAGGCGCAAGATGCACTTGAGGCCGCCGGTATCGCGGTTCAGATCTTTTCTGACGTCGAGGCCGACCCGCCCCAGAAAATTGTCGAAGCCGCCATTGCCGGTGCACGTGACTGGAAGGCGGATGGCGTAATCGGTCTAGGCGGCGGCAGCTCGCTTGATAGTGCCAAGCTGGTTGCATTGCTTGCCAACAGCGATCAGACCATCGAAGAGATCTATGGGGTGGACAAGGCAACCGGTGATCGCCTGCCGTTGATCCAGATCCCGACCACCGCCGGGACCGGATCGGAAGTTACATGGGTGTCGGTGATTACCGATAACGACCACCTCAAACAGGTTGTCTACACCCCGCAACTGATGCCCGATATCGCGCTTCTGGATGCGGAACTGACCTATGGCCTGCCGCAAAAGGTCACAGCGGCCACGGGCCTTGATGCCATGGTGCATGCCATCGAAGGCTATACCAGCCGCACACGCAAAAACCCGATTGCCGATGGCATGGCGGTCACCGCCCTTTCGCTTCTGGGCAAAAACCTTATGAAGGTGATTGAAAATCCGGGCGACAAGGAAGCACGCTCTGCCATGTTGCAGGGATCGCTGATTGCCGGGATGGCCTTTGCCAATGCATCGGTTGCCGCCATTCATGGATTGGCCTATCCGCTGGGCGCACGTTTCCACATTCCGCATGGTCATGCCAATGCACTGGTCATGGCGCAGGTGATCCGCTTTAACCTGCCAGCCGCGAAAAAGCTGTATGCCGAACTCGCCCCGTGCCTGATCGAAGGGGTCGATTTCGACAGCGAAGACGCCGCCGCCGAGGCGTTCGTCAAACGGATCGAGGAAATGGTCCCGGCCAGTGGTCTTGAAATCCGCCTGCGCGACCTTGGCGTCACCGAAGAGTCCCTGCCGGAAATGGCCGAGGAAGTCTTTACCAAGATCCACCGCCTGATCGACAGCAATCCGCGCGACATGACCGCCAAGGAGATCGAGGCGATTTATCGCAGCGTTTATTGATTTGCCCGTGTGCAAACTTCGGTTTGTATCGTGGCACAAGAACCGGCGGCCTGTTTGGTCGCTTGGCCGCCGGTTCTAAAGTTTTCAAAGTGATCAGACCGGCTTAGCGAATGGCAACCGGGTTGATGATCATCTGTACAGCGCCCTTAAGCTTGGCCTGCCCGAGAACGAACAGGAACTCGTGCGCCCGGTCTGCGGCCAGGTCCCGGGTGACGATATTTTCAAGAATATAGACACCGTTTTCTGCCAGAAGCTTCACATGGACCGGGAAGAAAGCACTCGGATCTTCATGGGGAACAGCTTCAAGCCCCCATGTATCGGCGCCAACGGCCACAACACCCTGATTTGCCAACCATTCCGCTGCTTCCAGACCAAGGCCCGGTTCGGTCGTTCCGTAAAGCTCATTGTCCTTCCCGACCAAATCAAGCCATCCGGTATGGATCAGAGCCACATCTCCCTTGCGAATTTCGGTACCGGCGGCCTTCTGGGCCGCCAAGATGTTCTCAAGGGTGATGACATAGCCGCCTTCAAGACGATCAGTCCCCTTGATCGCAGCAACGTCCAGCAGGACACCACGCGTTGCCATTGGTGGCACGTTTTCAATGCCAAGCTTGGTCAGGCCGGTGGCTGCGACCATGTCTTCGGCGTGGTTATTGTTATAATAGGTATGATGATCGCCCAGATGGCCCAGACCATCAATCTGTGTCCCGACACCGAGCCAGCCGGTGAACATGTCATCGTTGTAGGTTCCCGCATTGCTGCCGATTGTTTTGTTACCGCTTTGTCCGGGCGAGAAAACCGTCACAGCGACACCACGTGGTGCAAAGGCCGGCGTATCACGTGAAACTTCCATCCCCAGTGAATAGACCTTGCCTTCGGAAATCAGCTTGCTGGCTGCAAGTGTTACTTCCGAAGTCAGATAGTTCGCAGCCCCGATCTGATCCTCCGGACCAAAGTGGGAACTGAACCTTTCATCAGCACAGGCGGTGCCAACAATTCCGATTGCACCGAGCATTGCGGATGCAAAGGTCACGATTTTTACTTTTTGCATTATTTCCTCCCTAAGTTGATAAGGACTCAGGGAAGGGCAATTCTTGTGCCAACAAAAAATGGCCGAAACCAAGGGAAATCCGCGCTTTGTTGAGCGGTCGCCGCTCAAAGACACCTTGAAATGATCGCTTGCCGCTCCGGCTGCCAGACCGGCCACGCAATGCACGCCATGGTTTTGTCACGATATATTACGTTTGGAGAAAAAGTGATGGTGCCCCCGGGGAGAATCGAACTCCCACTCACTAGGTGAAACAGATTTTGAGTCTGCCGCGTCTACCAATTCCGCCACAGGGGCAAGCAATTCAGGTGCGTTGCGCACCCTCCATCAACGGGCGGGATAATAGCTGTAAATTTCGCCGGGTCAATGGGGCTTTGTGCAAAAATGCGTTGCGGTAAACACCGATAAACTGTGTCATTGCGATTGTCGGCAAAATGCGGTTTGATCTGGTCCGTTTTCAAGGCCATGGGCCGTTCATCAAATACACAAAATCAAGACAAGGCACCATCGCCGTGATCCGCAGCCTTTATGACTGGACCATGAACCTTGCTGCCCATCGCCATGCTGGCTGGGCCCTGTTTTTCATTGCCGCGATCGAAAGCTCTGTCTTTCCGATCCCGCCTGACATTCTGCTGATCCCGATGATTATTGCAGCGCCCGCGCGCGCCTGGCGCTATGCATTGATCTGCCTTGTCGGGTCGGTACTGGGTGGCTTGGTCGGCTATGGGATCGGATTCTTCCTGTTTGAAGCGGTTGGGCGTCCGGTACTGGAGCTTTATGGCTATGCCGGGAAATTTGATCAATTCCGCGATTATTATAATGAATGGGGCGCCTGGGCGGTGTTTATCGCCGGTGTCACACCATTCCCCTATAAGGTGATCACCATCCTGTCTGGCGTCACCGCGCTTGATCCGACTGTTTTCACCATTGCATCGATCCTGGCGCGGGGATTGCGGTTCTTTGTCATTGCCGCGCTGATCTGGAAATTCGGCCCCGTCATCCGCGAATTTATCGAAAAGCGACTGGGCCTCGTTTTCACCATATTTATTGTGGTTCTTGTTGGCGGGTTTGCCGCACTCAAACTGATCCCGCATGGTTGACCCGATGCCAGATTCTTATGGAAGACGAAAAACGGATTTGTTTATGTTTAAATTGCTGCGCCCACGCTTTATCCCGGCCTTTCCGCCCGTCGCCCTGCTGTTGATTTCGGTGGGCAGCCTCGGCTTTGCGTTTTATGCCCAGTATGTGCAGAAGCTATTGCCCTGCGTACTGTGCCTGTATCAGCGTGTGCCGTTTTATGTGGTTGCCGGCCTTGCGGTAGTTGCCCTGCTTCTGATCCGCTTTCCTGGCGCCGCGCGGATGGTGGTTTATCTCTGTGCTGCGACGTTTGCAGTCGGAACGGCGATTGCGTTTTACCACGTCGGCGTTCAGGAACTGTGGTGGGAAGGGCCAGCCATGTGTGGCGGGGTTCAAAGCGGTGCGGCGTCATTGGCGGACCTCAAGGCGCAGCTTATGGCGCAGCCAATCATCCGGTGTGACAAGATCGACTGGACACTGTTTGGCATCACCATGCCGACGGTGAATGTCTTCTTCTCGGCAGCACTTATCATTTTCTGCCTGATTGCGCCGTCGCGCTGGATGAAAAAGTAACAGCAAACGACTTTGGCCACGCCCAAACAAATCTTTGGAAAACCCGCCTGACACGCAAGGCGGGTTTTTGCATTTCCGAGGCTCGCCTTTGGCGCGAACAGTTGCTCAGGAATCTGACAATTCTTCGAATGATAATGAGAATTGTTATTGTTTGCAGAAAATTCCCGGTTATATTGAGACCCATTCGCACCATAAGTTCCGACCGGACAAAGGACCCCATTGTCGTGAGCGCCATGGCATTTCATCCGCATATGACCAGCCACATCGAAGGGATTTCCCTTCTTGATGATTTACGGTTCCGCCGTTGGGACACCGCCATTTCCGATTTGTGGCATGTGAAATGCGAAGCAGAGGCCGGGGGAACCTATGTTTCGCAAGCACCACGTCTGGTGGCGATCCTTGATTGCGTCGGCGATGGGGGCATCAACGTCCGTTCCTCAAATGACACTGCAGATCAGCAACGTCGCGCCAAAGGATGCCTGTCCTACATCCCGGCCGGGATGGAGGTCTCATCCGAGGTTTTCGGTGCATGTCGTCTGCGTCATCTTGATATTCATTTTGATATCGACGCGCTTGAAAACAGCATGGGTGTTCTGCTTGACCGTGTAAGCTTGGAGACACCGCGCATCGGTTTTTGCGATCCGCGCATCAATACGTTGGTCCGGTTGCTGGCCGACGACCTGCAAAGCGAACATCAAAGCCCGCAGATCTATGGCGAAGGCTTGATCAGCGCGCTGACCGCGGCCCTTCTGCAACCGCGCCAAGCCAATGAGCCGCAACGCAAACGCGGCAAACTGGCACCATATCATTTGCGCAAGTCGGTCGACTATATCGAACAGAATTGCGGACGAACCATCCGCCTTGATGAACTGGCACAGTTGACCGGGCTCTCACAATCCTATTTCTGCTCGGCCTTTCGCGAAAGTACCGGTATGCCCCCGCAACAGTGGCAGATGAAAGCCCGGGTGGAGCGCGCCAAATCCCTGCTTAAAGATGCCGATACACCGCTTGCCTCGGTTGCCCTTCGGGTCGGCTTTGCCGACCAGGCGCATCTGACCCGCGTGTTCCGCAAAATCGTTGGCACCACGCCGGGTGCCTGGCGCAAGGAACAGATCGCTTAACTTAAGCCAAAATCCGTTCAATACGCCGAAATCCGGTTCAATATTCCATCCCCTACCGCGTGATATCGAGTGGCCATCATCAAAGATGACCCGCCGGTTCCCGCCCGACAGGTCGTCATCAAAGACAACCGATACAGGGAATCCCAAATGCGTTTTACAGGAGAGAAACTGTCTTCGACCCTTTTGCTGGGTACGGCACTGACAATGGTTTTTGCCACACCCGATTTCGCACTGGCGCAGTCCGCAGATGACGCGATAGCAAGCGAAGGCGAAACCACCGAAGTCCTGATCATCGAAGGCGATGCTACTGCCGCCGATGCCGGTGACCCCACCCCGCCGGTCTATGCCGGTGGACAGGTTGCCACAGGTACCCGACTTGGTGCGTTTGGCAACAGTGACATCATGGATACACCGATTGCCGCCACCGGGTACACCGGCGAGCTGATCAAGAACCAGCAGGCACGCGATATTTCCGATGTGATGGATAACGATCCATCGGTGATCAACACCAACGGGTTTGGCACCTTTGCCAACCGCTTCACCATTCGTGGCTTCGACCTGACATCTGATGACGTTTCGATTGACGGCCTTTATGGAACGGCACCGCGCCAGTCCGTTGCCCTTGAAATGTTTGACCGCGTTGAAGTCATCAAGGGGGCTTCGGGCTTTTTGAATGGCATGGCGCCATCTTCTGGTGGATTGGGTGGCAACATCAACCTTGTTCCGAAACGGGCCGGTGATGACCCGGTTACCAGCTTCACCGGCAGTTATGGCGCGACCAGCGAAGTTGGCGGGCATTTTGATTTTGGCCGTCGCTTTGGTTCGGACGATCAGTTCGGGGTTCGCACCAACATCATGCATCGGGCGGGTGAAGCATCCATCGAGAATGAAGATCGTGAGACGTCGCTTGGTTCAATCGCGCTTGATTACCGCGGCGATGATACCCGGGTCACGTTCGATGCAGCGATTAACAAGCTGCGCGTTGAAGAAGGCCGCCCTACAGTTCGGGCGAACAACCTGACCTCAATACTTGATGCACCGTCCGGTTCGCATAACTTTGCCGCCGCTGGCACTTATAGTGATCTTGAGGACAAGTTCGCGCAGGTGCGCTTTGAGTATGACGCAACCGACAGCACCATGCTTTATACCGCCATTGGCGCGCATACCACTAACGAAGACAGTGATTTTTCATCCGTTACCTTAACCAGCACGGATGGATCGGGCAATTTTGGCAGGTTCGCGACAGTTTATGAACGCGAAGATGTCAGTGGTGTTGCAGGCATCCGTCAGGAGTTTGACACCGGACCGGTCAAGCACGAACTTAATGCCGGAACCACCGCAATGTGGCAGGAAGCAAGGACAAACTGGGACTTCGGCACATCTGTTGCCGGTAACATCTATAACAGCGGCCCATCCAACATCGTATTTGGCGACCCCGGGGACGCCAATCTCAGTTCACATACAATCCTGACAAGCTATTTCCTGGCCGATACGGTGAGCTTCTTTGATGACAACATCCACCTGACCGGTGGTGTTCGCCGTCAGAACGTCAAATCGCGTGGTTACGACAGACTTACCGGGGCCAAGAACTCCAACTATGACTCCTCTACCAACTCACCGATGCTCGGCTTCGTTGGCAATGTGACCGATCAGATCACGGTTTATGCCAATTATATCGAAGGTCTGGAAGCCGGAAAAACCGTGACGGAGGCGACTGCAACCAACCGAGGTGAAACGTTAGCACCGTACACGACCGAGCAAATGGAGGTCGGTGCGAAATTCGACTTCGGCACCTTTGGAGGCGGGATTGCCCTGTTCCAGGCTGAGAAACCGTCAGCGTATCTTAATAGCAGCAACCTCTATACCACCGATGGTGAGCAGCGAAATCATGGCCTTGAGCTGACAGCCTTTGGTGAACCGATTGTTGGCACCCGCATTCTGGGTGGCATCACCTTTATCGACGCCGAACTGACCAAAACCGAGAATGGTACCAACAACGGCAATACGGCACCGGGCGTTCCGGAATATCAGGCAACCCTTGGTGCGGAATACGATTTGCCGTTCCTTGGCGGTGCGACCGTTGGTGGACGGCTGATCCATACGGCCGCGCAATACGTTAATACCGGCAACACGGTTGAAATTCCGTCATGGACGCGATTTGACATGAGTGCACGCTACGTGACCGAGCTTTATGATTATCCGGTCACCTTCCGTGCAAATGTCGAAAACCTGACCGATAATGACTATTGGGAAACTGCCAGCACGGAAACCAGCTATATGACCGTCGGCAAGCCGCTGACCGCAACATTCTCGCTCACTGCGGATTTCTGATCATCTGAATGTCTTGGCTCCGCGTACGCCAAACACACCAAAGCCGACGGTGATATCGCCGTCGGCTTTTTTCGTGGCTTTGGACCGGGTGAAAACCGGGTGCTTAGAAGTCGTATTCCAGTTCGGTATCCCAGTATAAAAAATCCCGCCAACTTTCATGAAGATAGTTTGGCGGGAAACGGCGTCCTGTGCTTTGCAGTTCGTGCATCGAGGGTTGTCCCGGCGTCCTGCGCAGTCGCAGGCCGGCCTCGCGCACCGATCGACTGCCCTTGTACAGGTTACAGTCAGAACAGGCCGTGACGATGTTTTCCCAGTTTGTACGACCACCCTTTGCGCGCGGAATGACATGATCAAAGGTCAGCTCATTGGTCGGCAGGCGGTCCCCGCAATACTGACAGGAAAATTCATCACGCAAGAAGACGTTAAACCGGGTAAAGGCCGGGCTGTTTTTAAGCGGGACATATTCCTTAAGCGAGATCACGCTGGGCAGGCGCATTTTAAAGGATGGAGAGCGTACTTCGCGGTCGTATTCGGAAAGAACATCGACGCGTTCAAGAAAGACCGCCTTGAGCGTATCCTGCCAGGACCAAAGAGACAGAGGAAAATAGCTCAACGGCCGAAAATCGGCGTTAAGAACAAGTGCCGGACACGCATTGGGCGATAAATGCATATCATCCGCTCCACCGTGTTTACCGAGTCGCTTGCCTTATTTAGCAGGTCCGGGAATCGCTGTTGATGAACATATCATGACGTTTCACCAAACCGGGCGACGCGGCGACGTAAACCACTGATAGAGCAAAGTATAGAACAAATTACCAAAAGCGCAAAGCTCGTGTTCTGCCGAGTCGCGTTTCTTGGCGCAACATTCATACGCAGCCCTTGGATCCCTTGGGCAAAGCCGATACCGCGCAGCACAAAAAAAGCCGACTGAGCATAGCAACCAACGTGAATTGCGCATCAAAACCAGTGCAATTACGCATGCCATGAAACACAAAAACGAAAGGCCCGCTAAAAAGCGAGCCTTCGTAAATTCTGTCTGTAAAGCAGAAGCCTGAATTAGGCAGCTTTTGCTTCAACAGCTTTGGCGACCTGGCGTTTGATTTTCACCAAATCTGCCGGCAGCTTTGCATTTGCAGTGCTGAGCAGATATGCATCCAGACCACCACGTTTTTCGATGGTGCGGACAGCATTGGTGGTCAGACGCAGACGCACCGAACGACCGAGCGACTCACTAAGCAGCGAGGTCGGCTGCAGGTTCGGGAGGAAACGACGTTTGGTACGATTGTGGGCGTGGCTCACATTCATGCCGACCAAAACGCCTTTGCCGGATACCGGGCAGCGACGTGCCATGACCTGATCTCCTGGTCTATAAATTCGCAAAAGGACGCTTGGCCTGAACATGCAGGCCCGCGCTTGGA
>NZ_DBGS01000126.1:0-3381 GCF_002295455.1 Thalassospira sp. UBA848
AGGTCCTGAACATCACCCGGGCTTTCTTCGTGGGCGAATTTCCATTCCTCGGCGTGGGCAGCGGTCCCGGCTACTGCAAACAGCGCAGCAGCAGAAAGGGTCGCTTTAAGGAGTTTGTTCAAACTCATATCGAAGTCTCCCGTGTTATATACGCACAACGACCGGCCTGAAGCCCGGAATCGGGGCGTTTGGTTAGAACATCACTGTCATGAACGCGCAAAGTGTTGAAATGTTCCTGCATCAGGTCAATGCTAGTTTTGTCTCATGACAAATTAACTTCAACGCCTACACAAACCCCTGTTGGTCATGTTAGGGTCAAAGGGTCAGAACCTACTAATTTGATTTGAATGGCAGCGCTTATACTTGTGAAATCCGAGGAAAACCCCGCTGAGCGGGTTGGTACCCCGCTCAAGGGATTTGACGCGGGAGTTTGCAATTATAAGCCCTGTCCTCTGGATCGTTCAGATTTGCACGACCTACTTTGTCGCAAAACCTTGCAAGATGTTGATCTTCCGGCGGTTTCGCTCCGCGTATCCGCACAAATCTGAGCGACCATTCCAACCAAATTAGTAGGTTCTGACCCTAAAAATCAGGGGTGGAAATAAAATCATGTGGTTACCTGAAATCGACCTAAGTGGCGAAACAGGTCCGAAATACAAGACACTCGTCGAAGCGATCATTACAGATATTGAATCTGGCAGGCTTCGCCATGATGTGCGAATGCCAACCCATCGCGAGCTGGCATATCGCCTGAAAGTCAGTGTCCAGACAGTAAGTGCGGCCTACAAGGAAGTCGAACGCCAGGGCTATCTGCGATCCGAACGCAGACGCGGAACCTTCGTTCAGGCCCGCCTTACCGACCGGGCATCATCCTTCATTCTTGATAGCCGCCAGCCCGACCTGATTGATCTTTCCATCGTCCGCGCGGCCTATACTGACTTTCACAATGATCTGTCGCGTCAGATGCATGCGAAACTGGCCGAAGAAACCAACCAGAGCTGGATGGAAAGCTGCCGTCCGGTGGCCGGGTTCGAATACCACCGCGAGATCGGCCGCACCTGGCTGTCAGGGATGGGCGTTGATGTCGACATCCCCAACCTTCTGATCACCAACGGCGCCGCACAAGGGGTGTTTACCGCCCTTTCCACGGTTATTCAGCCCGATGATGTCGTCCTGACCGAAAGCCTGACGGATCATGGTGTCATTGGATCGGCCAGCATCCTGCGCTTCAAGCTGGGCGCGTTGCCGACCGATGATGAAGGCATCCTGCCCGATGCTTTCGAACGGGAATGCCGCACCCGTCAGGTCCGGGCCCTTGTCGTCACCCCGATCTTTACCAACCCGACCAATTGTCTGATGGGGGTTGAACGCCGCAAACGCATCGCTGAAATCGCTGAACATTATGGTGTTTACGTCATCGAAGATGATGTTTATCGCCCGCTGCTTGAAGAAAACCTGCCGCCGATCACAAGCTTTCTGCCCAAGCTCGGCTTCCATGTTTCAAGCCTGACCAAGGTTGTCATGCCCGGCCTTCGCACCGGCTTTTTGACGGTACCTGCACATTTGTCGATTCGCGCCAGCAGCGTTTTGCGTGTCACCGGCTGGATGGGGACTCCGTTGATGGCCGAGATCGGCGCACGCTGGATTGCCGATGGCACCATCGATCAGGCAGTTACCGTCCAACGCGCCCTGATGCGTGAACGTCAGGCACTGGTGGCCGACATTCTGGGTGACGCCGTCGTCCGCCACCACCCGACATCACTAAGCGCCTGGGTCCGCATCCCCGAACATTGGCAAGAGGAATGGTTTGCCTCTGAACTGCGCAAAAACGGCGTTGCGGTCACAATTTCCGACCCGTTCATGACAGTCAAGGTGCCGCGACCAAACGCCATGCGCATCTGCCTTGGCGGCGCCCCCGATACACCAACCGCACAGCACGCCCTGATCCAAATTCGCCATACCATGGATCAAATGCCGGGCGTTCATGCCTTCGATGTCATGTATTGATTTTGTCTCATGACAAAAATCTGATTGAACCATCACAAAGCGTTTTTATTCTGACTCGATTGGCGTGAAGCAGAAGACAACCCGTGTGGGGGGAACCAACAGCCACAAAGCACGTTTTGCAATAATGTCTCGCACGCGCACCAAGGAGGTTCTATGTCAGGTTCAAACGGGGAGGCCCCCGCTCCGAGCGGCGGGGCGTTGGGTATTCTGAGAAAGCTTGATCACGGCTTGTCGTTTGTCGAGCGACAGCTTCTCGGATGGAGCATCGTGATCATGGCGGTGAATACCGTTGCCAACGTGATCATGCGTCTGGGCTTTAATTCGAGCATCTTCTTTTCCGAAGAGCTCAATCAGTTTCTGATCATTCTTGTGACCTTTGTCGGCATCAGCGAGGCCGCCCGCATGGGACGGCACATTCGCATGTCTGCCTTTACCGACATGCTTGGCCCGCGCGCCAGCAAGGTCATGATGATCATCATCACGCTCGGAACGGCCAGCCTGCTGTTCCTTCTGGCGTGGTATTCGCTTGATTATGTTTCCTCGTTGATCACATCGAACCGGTTAACCCCGGCATTGCGCATCCCGTATTACCTGACCGTACTGATTGTACCGTTTGGTCTTTGTGTAACCGGTATCCAGTTTGTCCTGGCCGCGTTGACCAATATCCTCAAGCCCGGGACGCACCTGTCCTATCAGGTCGAGGATAAGTTTGACGACGCCGACGAGCATCATCTGTAAGGGGGAACAGAAAATGGATTTAGGTACTTCAATCCTTCTGGTGATGCTGGTCCTTCTGGTCCTTGGCTTCCCCATGATGGTGCCGCTTGCAACGGCCAGCGTCGTTGCCTTCATGTTTTACATGCCCATTCCCGAACGCATCCTGATTCAGCAGATGGTCACGGGCATATCACCGGTCGCACTGATCGCGGTACCGATGTTTATCTTTGCCGCCGATATCGTGACAAAGGGGCATACAGCCAACCGGCTGATTGACCTTGCCATGACCTTTGTCGGTCATGTGCGCGGTGGCCTTGCGGTGACCACGGCCCTTGGCTGCACCATGTTCGGTGCCGTATCAGGGTCGACACAGGCCACCGTGGTTGCCATGGGCGGTCCGCTGCGCCCCAAGATGCTCAAGGCCGGGTACGAAGACAAGTTCGCCATGGCGCTGATCATCAATGCCAGTGACATTGCCTTTCTGATCCCGCCATCGATCGGCATGATCGTGTTTGGCGTGGTTGGCAAAGTCTCGATCGGTGAACTGTTCCTGGCCGGTATTGGTCCGGGCATTCTCATTCTGATCATGTTCTCGCTGTACTGCATGTACTACGCCAAAAAGAACAACATCCCGACCATCCCGCGCATGACCTGGGC
>NZ_DBGS01000104.1:0-2874 GCF_002295455.1 Thalassospira sp. UBA848
GACCGGTCAGGACTCGGTCAACGTGGCCAAGGAATTTGCCGAAAAGGTCGGCATCACCGGTATCGTTCTGACCCGTGTTGACGGTGATGCGCGCGGTGGTGCAGCCCTTTCGATGCGTCAGATTACCGGCTGCCCGATCAAGATGATCGGTATCGGCGAAAAAATCGACGAGATGGAAGCCTTCCATCCCGATCGTATCGCCAACCGAATTCTTGGCATGGGCGATGTTGTCAGCCTGGTTGAAAAGGCTGCGGAAAACATCAAGGCCGAAGACGCCGAGAAAATGGCCAAGAAGCTGCGTAAAGGTCAGTTTGACCTGAACGATCTTCTGGCACAGCTCAAACAGCTTCAGAAAATGGGTGACCTTTCCGGCATCATGGGGATGCTGCCGGGCATGGGCGCGCTGAAAAAACAGATGTCGCAGACCAAGCTTGATCCCAAACTTCTGACCCACCAGGAAGCAATCATCCTGTCGATGACGCCGAAAGAACGTGAAAACCCGGCCATCATCAAGGCATCACGCAAAAAGCGCATTGCCGCAGGCTGTGGCCTCACCGTTCAGGAGGTCAACAAGCTTCTGAAGCAATATCAGACCATGTCCACCATGATTAAAAAGATGGGCAAGCAGGGCAAGAAAGGGATGTTTGGCGGTATGCCGAAAATGGATCCCTCGATGCTTGAGGGCGGCGAAATGCAGGATCTCAATAACCTGCCAAAAGGATTGACCGGTGGCGGGGGCGGTTTGCCGCCCGGGTTGCCGGGATTGGGAGGCGGCGGTGGCCTGCCTCCGGGATTCCCGGGGTTCGGCAAAAAGAAATAGCCAAGCCCCCGGTTCTAGAATGAGTTCTTGATGAATTCCTCTTACGAACCAAAACCGGCCCATAAAGCCGGATCAAAGACCAAGTGAATAGGCCCCTCGGGGTCATGATTTAGAAGACTACAAACCCAAGCTGAAAGGAACTTATCCGAATGGCTGTCAAGATTCGTCTTTCCCGTGGCGGTGCCAAAAAACGTCCGTACTACCGTATCGTAGTTGCTGACGTTCGTTCGCCGCGTGACGGCAGCTTCATCGAGCGTGTCGGTACCTATGACCCGATGCTCCCGAAGGATGCTGACAACCGCGTGACCTTCAAAGAAGAGCGCATCAAATATTGGCTGTCTGTTGGCGCACAGCCGACCGAACGTGTTGCACGTTTCCTGGGCAAAGCTGGCCTGGCAGAAGCGTTCAAACCGACCGAACAGCCGCAGAAGTCTGCTCCGAAAGCGAAAGCTCAGGAACGTCTTCGCGAGAAAGCTGAGAAAGCCGAAGCTGCTGCTGCCGCTGCTGCGGAAGCCGCTGCCGAAGCAGCAGCACCTGCTGAAGAAGCTGCAGGCGAGTAATCGCTGAACGCACGCTTTGATCAGATACCGGAAACTTGTGAACCGAAATGGCTGATACCCGCAAATCCAAAAACGACGAAGCTTATGTCTGCGTCGGCATGATCACCGCCCCGCACGGGGTGCGTGGTGCCGTGCGCGTCAAAAGCTATACCGTCGATCCGGATAACCTTGTCGGTTACGGCCCGTTGTTCGACGCCAAGGGACGCGTGAAATACAAGCTGTCTCCTGTCGGACATGTCCGCGACCAGCTGATCGCCAAGATCGAAGGCGTGGACGACCGGGACGCTGCCGAACGGCTGCGGGGCACCAAGCTGCATGTACCGCGTGCTGCACTGCCTGACACGGTTGAAGAAGATGAATTTTACCTTGCTGACCTTGTCGGTCTGAAAGCGCACCATATTGATGGTTCGATTTTCGGCACCGTACGGGGTGTGGCCGATTTTGGCGCCGGCGACGTGATCGAAGTCGCGCTTGAAGAAGCCAAGAACAAGGTTGTGGTTCTCCCCTTCACCAAGGAAGTCGTGCCCGAGGTCATTCTTTCGGAACGCAAGATGGTGGTAAATCCGCCCGAGGGGCTACTGCAGGATGAGGACGGACCCGGCAATCGCAGCCGACGTCCGAACAAATCCCGCAAGGACTCTCAGGCCGACCGCGATTCTGATGCCGTTACTGCCGATGCAGTAGGCGCGGAAAACGCGACCGGCAGCGGGAAGGAGGCCTGATCGATGTCTGTGTGGCAGGCAAAAGTTGCAACCCTGTTCCCGGAAATGTTTCCGGGTGTGCTGGGTCAGTCTCTGGCTGGCAAGGCGCTTGAAAACGGGATCTGGTCGCTTGATGTCAAAGACATCCGCGATCATGCAACCGACCGCCACCGCACTGTAGACGACAATCCCTTTGGGGGCGGGGCCGGCATGGTCATGCGCCCGGATATTGTCGACGCCGCCCTGCGTGAATTGCGTGCAGATGCACCGCAATTGCCGCTGATTTATCTCAGCCCGCGGGGAAAAGTGCTGAACCAGAAACGCTGCCGCGAATTGGCAGCAGGCCCGGGTGCCATCCTGCTTTGCGGTCGTTACGAAGGTATCGACCAACGGGTTCTGGATGAACATCAGGCCGAGGAAATCAGCATCGGTGATTACATCCTCATGGGCGGCGAACTGCCGGCCATGGTCCTGATTGAATCGTGCATTCGCCTCATCGAGGGAACGGTCAACAAGACCGAGTCTGTCGACGAGGAAAGCTTTGAAACCGGGTTGCTTGAATATCCGCATTACACGCGCCCGGCCAATTGGAACGGGCGTGACGTGCCGGAGATCTTGCTTTCCGGACATCATGCCAAGGTACAAGCCTGGCGGCATGCTCAGGCAGAAGAAATTACCCGCGCGCGACGCCCGGACCTTTGGGACCGGTACGTGGCAAACGGGAACATCAAAGAGGGTTAAACCATGACCAACATCATCCAGCAGCTCGAGAAAGAGCAGCTCGACAAAATCG
>NZ_DBGS01000115.1:0-27583 GCF_002295455.1 Thalassospira sp. UBA848
GTCGCACCGCTTAAACAGCTTGGCCCGAATGACTGGGTGATGGAACTGTTCCATGGCCCGACGCTTGCGTTTAAGGACTATGCGCTTCAGGTGGTTGGTCGCCTGTTTGACCATGTTCTGGCCAAACGCGGCGAACGTATCACGATTGTCGGTGCGACGTCGGGCGATACCGGATCGGCCGCGATCGAGGCCTGCCGTGATCGTGAAAATATCGACATTTTCATCCTACATCCCAAGGGCCGCGTTTCAGAAGTCCAGCGTCGCCAGATGACGACCATCCTGTCGGACAATGTTCATAACGTTGCCGTTGAAGGATCGTTTGACGATTGTCAGGATCTGGTCAAGGCACTGTTTAACGACCATGGCTTCCGTGACGAAGTTGGCCTGTCGGCGGTGAATTCGATCAACTGGGCGCGCATCATGTGCCAGATCGCCTATTATTTCTGGGCGGGTGCGCAGCTTGGGTCGCCGGAACGTGAAATTTCCTTCTCGGTGCCGTCGGGCAACTTTGGCAACGTTTATGCCGGTTATGCCGCGATGCAGATGGGCCTTCCGATCAAACAGTTTGTGGTGGGTGCCAACCGCAATGATATCCTTGCCCGTTTCTTTGAAACCGGGACCATGAAGATGGAAGGCGTTGAACCATCGCTTAGTCCGTCGATGGATATTCAGGTCAGCTCAAACTTTGAGCGTCTGATGTTTGATCTTTATGATCGTGACGGGCTTGCGATTGCCGATATGCTGACCAAGTTCCGTGAAACCGGTGTTATGGAAATGTCGCAGGGCCAGTTTGGCCGTGCGCGTGAACATTTTGACGGTTATCGACTGGATGATGAAGAAACCAAAGCCGCAATCAAGGATGTGCTGGCAACCAGCGGCGAACTGGTCGATCCGCATTCCGTGATTGGCATTGTGTCCGGCCGTCAGTGCAATCGGGACAAATCCGTGCCGATGGTGGCACTGGCAACGGCACATCCGGCGAAATTCCCGGATGCGGTCAAGCAGGCGTCGGGCATCTACCCGGACTTGCCGCCGCGTCTTTCCGATCTATATGACCGACCTGAAAAGGTCGAACCCATGTCCAATGATGTGGCCGCCTTGATGGCGCACGTTCGTAAAAACCGACGTGCCGCCTGAAGACAAGCCATGATTGGGCCTGAAATGCGAAACAGGAGTAATGCTATATGACAGTCGAGCTCACCCGGCTTGACAATGGAATGATTGTCGCGACCGACCGTCTGGATCACGTAGAGTCGGTTGCCTTGGGCACATGGGTTGATGTTGGGGCGCGTAACGAGACGCCAGACATCAACGGCATTTCCCATATGCTTGAACATATGGCGTTCAAGGGCACGCGTCGTCGTTCCGCACTTCAGATTTCCGAAGAGATCGAAGCAGTTGGCGGGCAAATGAATGCCTATACCTCGCGCGAGAACACGGCCTATTATTGCAAGGTCCTGCACGAAGATCAGGAACTGGCGATTGATGTGATTGCCGACATCCTGCAGCACTCCACACTGGATGCGAAGGAACTTGAACGCGAACGTCAGGTCATCTTGCAGGAAATCGGTCAGGCCAACGATACGCCCGACGACATCATTTTCGATTACTTCCAGGAAACCGCCCTGCCAAATCAGGCATTGGGGCGCTCGATCCTCGGCAGCCCGGAAAATGTATCGTCGCTCAGCCGCGATCACTTGTTTGATTACATGTCGCGCCGCTACAGCCCGAAGCGCATGGTGTTTTCAGCATCAGGAAAGGTTGAGCATGATCGCGTGGTCGATATGGTCGCCAAAAAGTTCGACAGCCTTCCGGCTCATGAAGACCACGAGATGGAGCCGCTCAGATACGAAGGCGGCAGCCGGATTGAAAACCGCAAGCTTGAACAGGTGCATGTGATCTTTGGTCTTCCGACCGTGTCCTACACCGATGACAGTTTCTATGACCTGCAGGTGTTCAACACCCTGTTGGGTGGCGGCATGTCCTCGCGCCTGTTCCAGGAAATCCGCGAGAAACGCGGGCTGGTTTATTCGGTTTATAGCTTCTCGTCGCATTACGTGGATGGTGGCCTGTTCTCGATCTATGCCGGGACGGGGGCCAATGACATTGGCGAACTGATGCCGGTCATGTGCGATGAACTGGTCCGTGCGACCGAAGACCTTTCCGAGGAAGAAGTCACACGTGCCCGTGCGCAGCTCAAGGCATCGGTGGTGATGGCGATGGAAAGCAATTCGGGTCGCTGTGAAACACTCGCACGCCAGATCCAGATTTTCGGTCGCCCGCAAAGCATGGAAGAAATAGTTGGCAAGATCGACGCGGTTGATCTTGAAAGCGTACGCCGGTCCGGTAAAGCGCTGCTTGATGGCAAGCCGACCATCACGGCCCTTGGTCCTGTGGACCAGATGCCGTCCTATGACGACGTGGCAGCACGCCTGCGCAGTTAATTGACCGCGCATCGCGACGTATAGTAACGGCACTTGCCAGTCGGGCAGGTGCCGTTTCTTTTTGCTGCGCTGCCTTGGCTGGTGTATCCCGTTAACAGTCAGGATTGGGGAACGTGCAGTATGCAATATGCCTTTGATATCGGTGGATCGAACATTGAGTTCGGGGTTTTCGATGCGGATGAAGCGGTCATTGATCATCGCAAGGCATCGACACCGCGCGAAGATCGCGGTGCCTTTATTGCCATCCTGTCCGAATGCATCCGTGAAGCCGATGCCAAATACGGTCAGTCGCAGGATATCGGCATCAGCCTGGCAGGCGGGATTGATCCGAAAACCGGTGCCGTGATTTCGGCCAATATTCCGGCGATCAAGGATTGGCCGCTGGCTGTGGAGCTTTCCAATATTCTGGGGCGTAAGGTTCTGGTTGAAAACGATGCCGACTGTTTTGCCCTGGCCGAAGCGTCAAGTGGTGCCGCCCGGGATGCCAGCATCGTGTTCGCCATCATCCTTGGTACGGGTGTCGGTGGTGGCATTGTCGTTGATCGGCAGTTTGTCGGTGGCAATAGTGGTATTCGTGGCGAATGGGGGCATGGAAATGATGTCACCGGAACCCTGATCAAGCATGGTCTTGCCCCGATTGCCTGTGGCTGCGGGCGTGCAGGGTGTCTTGATGCCTGGGGTGGCGCCCGTGGCCTTGAACGCATTTATTCCCAGATTGGCGGCGCGTTACGGGCCAGTGAAGACATTACGTCAGGTTGGCACGCCAATGAGGATTTGGCCGCCAAGGCCATCGACATTTATTGCGATCTGGTTGCGCGTGAACTGGCTTTGATGGTCAATGTTCTTGATCCCGACTGCATTCCCGTGGGGGGCGGTCTGGCATCCGAAACTGCATTGATCGAAGAGATTGATGTACGGGTCCGCAAGCAGGCTCTTGGTCGATATGATACGCCGCTGGTGGTCCCGGGCGCCTATTTCCGTGATGGCGGCTTGCGTGGGGCCGCATTGCTTCATCAGATGCCGGTGCGCCCGAAAACGCGTTGATTGTTCCGGTCATATCAGAAAAATATTATCCATCCAGAAGAATGGCCTATGCCTTGGTATGCTAAGCGTTTAGAATTTGCCCTGTGCGACCAAGGGTTTTAAATGTTGCAGTATAACAAGACTTTATGGCTGGCGTGTCGGGGGAAAACCGTGCCAGTCACAATATGGGAAACATCATGACGACCGAGTTTGAGACCGATCATCAGGCAGAAATGGCCAAAATGTTCGAACAGCGTGTTGAGGCGATCCTGAAGCTCGGCATCGAGCAGTTTGGCCTGCCTGTTGGGATCTTCAGTGCCATTGGCGAAGAGACCTATGAAATTCGGCAGGTCTTTCACCCGGAAAATGCCCTGACGCCGGGCATGGCGTTCGACCTTGATGAGACGTTCTGCAGTCATGTGATTTCGGCCAGCAAGGTTTTTGCCTTTCATGATGTCAGTGAAAGCGAACTGGGCGACCATCCGGCTGGCGAGAAATTTGGGTTTGCCGCCTATCTTGGTGCGCCGATTGTGGTTGAAGGCGAATGCATCGGAACGCTTGCGTTTGGCGGCCCAAATCCGGTGGCACCCTTTGGCAAGCATGACATTGATCTCGTACAGCTTTTTGCCGACTCAATTGGCCAGACAGTTGCCCATATTCATGACCGCAATGCGCTGGATCAGGCGCGAAAAGATCTTGAACGCACTGCCAATACCGATCCGCTGACCGGGCTTTATAACCGGCGCTACATGGAAAGCATCCTGCGTACCGAGCTTGAGCGCTCAAACCGTTATGGCAATGCGGTCGTCGTCGGGATGGTCTATTTTGACAACCTCAAGAGCCTGAATGAAAGCCTTGGCTATGCTGCTGGTGACGCGGCATTGAGGCTGTTTGCCAAGGTGGCATCGGATATGATGCGCGAAACCGATGTGATCGCGCGCTGGAGCGACAAGGAATTCATTATCCTGATGCCGGAAACCGGGGCGGCAGGGGCCTTGAATTATCTGCAGCGTCTGACGGATCATGTCGGGGCAGAGGAGTTTCAGGCAGGAAATGAATATCCCGCTCTGACCCTAAGCGTTGGTCTTGGCATTGCCGAGCCGGGGGATACCCTTGCCAAACTGGTGTCGCGGGCAAACATTGCCATGCATCAGTCAAAGCAGTCCTGAGCACGAAAATAAGGGTGGCACGTTCGCGTGCTGCCAGCCTGCAAAAGGCAGGAAAAAGAAAACCGCTTTGAGGAAAACCTCAAAGCGGTTTGTCTTGGCTGGGGCGGTAGGATTTTCAGTTGGCTATGTTTTAAAGTATTGATGTCATTGATAATGTTGACATTTTTCAGATGCGTGTGCTACTAGCGTGTACCACCAACGTGTAACACCAAGCTGACAAATGGCTGATACTAGATATCTGCAAAAACGCCGTCAGGGTTGGTATTTCAGAATGAAAATACCGACCGCATTGCGTGCCCATTACGGCGGAAAATCACAAATCATAAAGTCGCTGCGCACGAGTGACTTGTCGAAAGCCCAAAGCCTTCGATGGCAAATGGTCGCGGACCAAAAAGCGGAATTTGAAGTTCTGACTGGAATACGTGACTGGACACCAGCCCAAATTGAAGAAAAGGCGGAACGGGAGTTCACAGAGTTCCTCGTTCAACTCAATGAAGATGGAGTTGAGGAAGACGAACTCGATATCGTGCGCGATGTTTATGTTGAGAAGCTAAGAGGGCGGGAGCCCCTGAACGATCTCGATTTCGCGATTGCAAGGGCGCGTATTTATGCCTGCTCTGCTCGCCAAGCTGCGCTTGATGGGAAGGTTTATCCGAAGCCGACCTCGTTTGGCCGGAACACCATTGATCCTGTTGAACTTGTTCCATACCGAGAACTTAAGCAAAAGAAGAAGAAAGAGGGTCCGCTGTTTCGAGAGGTCGCCAAGCGATACCTTGAGGAGACCCAGCGTGATCCAAGTGCAAGGCTGACGCAGCAAACCATTGCCCAGTACCAAGTCGTTCACCGCCTATTTGATGAGTGGGCCGGAAGACCAACCTTGGAGGAAGTTACGCGCCCGCAGGCCGCAGAATTTATCGAAGTGGTCAGTACGCTTGATCCCTATTGGGGACGTAGCCCCAAGACCAAGCAACGCAGCTTCAGCGAAATCATGGAACGCTTTGGAAATCATGAGGTAGGTCTGAGCAATCGGACACTTAACCGCTATTCCACAGGATTGTCTTTGGTGTGGAAATGGGCAGACAGGCGCGGGATTTTCGAAGGAAAGAACCCATGGGAGGGATTGCAGCGTCCTGAAGGGCAAAGCCGCAAGACCGGAAAATTGCCGTTCATACAGGAAGAGGTCTGCACCCTTTTGTCGCAGAAGCCTGAAGTGTTTCCGAGTGAACAAGACTATCCAAACACCTTGCTTTGGGTCTGCTGGATTGCTGCTTTCAGTGGGATGAGGCTGAACGAAATTTGCGAGAGGAAAGTATCAGACCTCAAGCAACAGGACGGTATATGGTGCCTTGAGGTAACGGGAGCCAAGACCGAAGCCGGTGATCGTCTTGTTCCTGTCCATAGCACTCTTCTTGATCTGGGGCTTCTGGAGTTTGCGCGTCACCATCGGCAAGAGTACCTGTTCCCCTGTTTGCTTCCCGGTGGACCAGACCAGAAAAGGTCATGGTATTTGACCAGACGCTTCGTGGAATACCGAAGGTCGCTTGGTGTCACGCGCATTGATAACGTGACGAAGAAGGACCGGGTCAACTTCCATTCATTCCGCAGGACAGTAATCCAGCAATTCGAGCATGCCCGTTTGCCGCAGACCGAAGTTGCCCAAGTGGTGGGCCATGAACGTGTCGGGATTACCTATGGCACTTATAACCCTGACGGGCTTGATATAGCGGCTCTCAAGGAGATAATTGAGGTCATCAAGTATCCGGGGCTAGCTGCGTTGATAAGTGCAGAAAAGGAAAATACAGAGGCAGCAGAATGAGGTTAGGTACAGTCCACTGGTTTACAGGCTTGTCTCGACTTTGTTGATTGCTAGCATGTGCTCATTCTGATCAAGCCATGCCTTTCGCGCTTGGTAGTCTGGTATCAATGATCCGACCAAGTTCCAGAAAGGCTTGTCGTGGTTGCGGTGGCGCAGATGGCAAAGTTCATGAACCACCGCGTATTCAAGGACTGTCTTTGGGGCAAAGATCAGATGCCAGTTGATATTAATCACCCTGTCTTTGCCACAACTACCCCATAGGTGTTTCTGATCCTTAATGCGGTAGGCCTTGGGTTTCAGGTCGTTCTTTGGCCCATAGCGACGAATGAATTCCCCAACATCCTGTCGCAATCGTTTCTTGAGCCATAACCGCAAGGCATCCTCGATCAGCATGTCTTGTGAGTGCGGAGAGGCGGAGGTCGGATATTCAATGTACAGGCCATTCCGGTAGGAAACATGCACCAGCGTATCGTCTGTTGAGCCAACCTTTAGCCGCGTCATACGTCCGCGAAATGGTATCTTTGCCCCACTGACAAATCGGGACAACGAAGGCGATCTATCGGCTGCATCGCGCATCTTACGGGTCTGTTCAAAAATCCACTGCCGCCGTCTCTGAACAGCATTGTTGATCTGTTCATCCGTTGCCGTGGGCGGAACGACGACTTCCACCAGTTCAGGCGTCACGGTGATCCTTGCCTTTTCGCAAGTACCAACGCGCTTTAACTCATATGGAATGTCAGTATTGCCGATTGTCAGGGTAGGCATGGTCGTCACTTCGCAAAAGCCTTAAGCGCAAATTCTTCAACTTCCTCGGGGACAAGCTTAAGGTTCCCAAACTTCGCCTCATGAAGCTTCTGGCGGACCTGTTGTCGAAGGTTCTTTCTAAGCTCGGTCTTCTCATGCCACATGGGTGGCGTGTCCTCATATATGCCTTCAACCGCTATCGCGATTTCAGCCAAGCCGTCTGGCGTCATCTCTTCGGGTTGATAGGTTTCAAGAACCTTCATAATGCCATACGCCTCTGGCGACATATCAGTGCCTTCATGGGCCTTGGCCTCTGCCTCCAAGTCCTTGGCAAGTTCCTCAGCCATTCTGAGCTTGTCCGCCCAAGACAACTGGGCACCGTCCATCTTCTCAAGTAATTCCTTGAGGCGCTGGGAGAACTTTCCGTACTGGTGCGGGTTTTCGTCGAGCCTCTCATAGACAGTTTTGCGTAACTCTGTACCCTTTCTGATCGCTGCCGTCTGAAGGTCAGTTTCGGGTTTACCTTCCACCTCAAAGTCCTGCCAGAAGTCAGGGTCGGTGATCGACCGAAGCTTGACAGTTACGCTCAAACCAGTGGCATCAAGATGCTCTTCAAGCATTTCGCGGATTTTCTTGCTGTATTCCTTGTGATCGAACGCTTCTTTCTTCTCGAACACCTGAGTGGCATATCGCAGGAAGCTCGCCACCCATTTCAGGTCCTTGGTATATTCCAGAACCGACTTGTCAGGGCTGAGCGCGGCATAAATGGAAATAAACTCGCGGGAGACAGAGCGATAAGCAAACCATTGGTCCTCGGTCTTCAGCATATCAACAAAGGCGTCATATTCGGCCTTCAGGTCTGACGTTCCGCGCTTCAAGCCTTTCATCATCTTCATGACAGCCGCATGGGCCGCTTTGAGTTGGGAGCGAAGGTTGTCCAGGTCCACCATCGCATTCTGAACATCATCAGACCGATAGGACGAAAGAGCCTGATCAAGGTTCTGAGAAACGCCGATGTAATCCACGATCAGGCCGTTTTTCTTTTTGGCATCGGCAACGCGGTTGGTCCGCGCAATCGCCTGAAGAAGCGTATGCTCCTTAAGCGGTTTATCAAGATACATGACCGATTCAATCGGTGCATCAAACCCCGTCAGGAGCTTGTCACAGACGATCAGGAAATCAGGAGCCGCGCCCTTCTTGCCAAATGCCTGTTTGACCGATTTTTCAGCTTCCCGATCAAGATAATGTGCCATCAATCCTTTGCGCAGATCGGCAATGTGATCATCTTCGGATGGCTTATCGTCTTCTTGCGACCGTGAATAGACACAGGCGGATTGAAGGGTTGCGGCCTTTTGGGCGTCATCCGGCGACATCCCCTGCTTGATCAGATCATCCGCAATCACCGTATCCAAGGCCCGTTTGTAAAGGATCACCGCTTCGCGATCTATGGCGACGATCTGGGCCTTGTAGCCATCCGGGGCGGCGTATTTCTTGAAATGGGTCCAGATATCAAAGGCAATCAGTTCAATGCGTCTGGGATGCTTCACCAGATCGGCAAAGGTGACGCCACGCTTCTTGAGTTCTTCGAGCTTGTCATCAGGCAAATCGGCAAACCACTGATCGAACAGAATGTCGATCTTGGCTTCATCAATGTGCCAGTCGGTCTTGCGTCCGGTGTAATAGATCGGAACGGTCGCCCCATCGACCACCGCATCATCAATGCCGTATTTGTCCAGATACCCTTCGCCAACAATCCCGAAGTTCTTGTAGGTATCTTGGTCAGATTTCTTGATCGGAGTGCCGGTAAAACCAAAGAACCGCGCTTCAGGCATGGTTGCGCGAAGATACGCGCCAAGGTCCTTTTCCTGTGTGCGGTGGCATTCATCCACCATGACGATCCAGTTTTGGGAATTGGCAATAGGCGACTTCGACCCTTGGAACTTGAAGATCGTGGACAGGGCTGTGATGCCGTCAATGCCACTGCCGATCAGTGCGTGAAGATCAGCAACCGAACCAACACTTACTGGGTTCGGCAGCCCACAAGCCTTGAACGTACCGCTAATCTGGTCATCCAGATCAATACGGTCTGTAAGTACCATCAAGTTGGGGTTTGCCAGTTCGGGGGATGCTTCGGTCAGATGGGTTTTCAACTTCAAGGCCGCAAATACCATCGTCAGCGACTTGCCAGACCCTTGGGTATGCCAGACCAGCCCCCTGCGGTGCTTGCCCTCTACGACCCTGCTGACGATCTTGTTAACGGCCCGGAACTGCTGATACCGACAAATCTTCTTGATCTTCCCGACTTCGGCTTGTTCAAAGACGATAAAATGGGCGATCAAGTCCAATAGGCGCGAAGGCTCCAACAGGCTCCAAAGACCCTTGTCGAGTTCATTGGAAAAGTCTTTCTCCGAACGCGGCCAAGGATCACCCCAGGAGCCATAGAACTTAGACGGGCTTCCAGTGGTGCCATACAGGCAATTGGTGCCATCGGTCAGAATGTTGAAACAGTTGGAAAAGAACAGCCTTGGGATATCGCGTTCATACTGTTTGATCTGGTCGAATGCCTCGCCAGTCTTGTCCTTGGCGTTGATCGGTGACTTGGCCTCTATCACCACGACCGGGATTCCGTTTATATAGACCGCAACATCGGGAATGCGGGATTTCTCCGCCTTCACATAAAGCTGGTTGGTAACAGTGAATGTGTTGTTTTCGGGTTTAAGGAAATCAATGAGTTTGATGGTCTTGTGTTCGGTCTGTCCCTGTACCTTGCGGCTATAGTTCCCGCGCAAGATTCCCAGCCATTCTTCATTGTCGTTCTTGCTGATCAGATCGACATAAGCAGCTTGGGCATCTTCATCAGACAAACCGTTCAAGCGTTGAATGGCGTCTACAAGATGAGGGCGGAACAGAACTTGGTTTTCGCCATCACGCAGGGCTTCATGTTCCACCTTGGTCACAACGGTATAGCCCATATCCTTCAAGGTTTGGATCGTCGGCTTTTCCGCCAGTTGCCATTCACTGCCCATTGTCACCGCCGGATGAAATTGCGCCAATGCACCTCAAAAAGTCCTTACCAGCTTCACTAATGAGGTACCGATTAGAACTTGGCTGCATTTCGACACCACCAAACATCTGGTCTCTCTCCAGAAGGCCAAGAGAAGACAGGTGCCTACGCATTATTTCGTTAAGCCTTGCACCTCTTTGGGCTTCTTCTCGACCAGTATGATCAAGAATGTCCTCAACAGTATGCCCCGGCTGCACCACATTCCGGTTTACCTCGTGAAAGCTTGTGCCTTGCACGTTTCCTGCGGTTGGTGAGTTTGCAGGATGATACTCGGCCAAAAGAATTATCTGCCGGTCATCAAGTTGTTCCAGAATACGCATGAAGTGCCGCGTTTCTTGTTGCTCGAGACCTGTTTCTTGAAGTCCTTTTGCTACCAATTCCGCGATATACTTTTTTCGATCATCGCTTATGGCACGAGCAGATTGCCAGATTCCCTCTTCAAAAAGGTCAAGCCCTTCGGGTTTTTCTAAGGCAAGCTTAAGTTTAAGCTCGTCAATCTGGTCTTGAAGGTATCGAATATAGGCTTCTATTCTGTCGGCACGAACATTTGGGATGAGTTCTGTTAATACGGTTTGAATGGGTGGTCCGATAACCGGAACTGTGCCCAGAACACTTGCCCCAACACGCAATACCTTTGATCTTTGGGTATCTCCAAGCGTTGGATGTTGATCTTCTTTAGACATCGCCAACTTCCACACGTTTTTTACCCGAGAGAAGCTCGGACATAACGCCCGTTTTCAGGCTTTGAAGCTCAGCAATATACCTTTGCAGGATGCCAAGTTCTTGTTCAAAGCTTGAAAGAATCTCCGATATCTCAATTTGTTCATATTTCTTTGGAACCGCAACCAGTAAGCTCAGCAGTTTAGCCTTCGAGATATTCTTCATTGAGCCGCTAGTGCCGGTCGCAATGCCTGACATTCGTGCCCGCATGTTGTAGGAAGCAAAAACAAAAGACAACCAGCGCACAAGTGTCTTATCTGTGTCTTTTACGCTCAGTTGCCAGAGCCTGTCAGGTAGAAACAGATTGGGATAGTCTTGTGATACATATGCATTGGCTCCAACTAATGCGGGCGTGTTCATTCTACTTATGATTATACTATCGGCTTTGACCGGGTTTTTGGCCCTTGCGAGCTCATGAGAGAGAATTGCTTTGTGCTCTGCCGCGTCAAAGAAACCATTCGTTACACAACTCGTTTTGAGTATCCCTGCCTCATTATCTCGAATAGTTCGGTTCTCCGAGTTAACACTCACACCAGCTTTAAGGGCCTCGACCAAATCGCCAAGTTCAACCACCTCCCAACTCTCAGGAATCTCGCCCAGTTCGGTTTGTTTGAACCTGGTGTGACCAATTCCTTTGGTGAGGAGGTTTTGGACCAATCCTTTTTTGACCTGGTTGGTTTGGTCAATGACGGCTTTGGTCGCCGCAATGGTCTCATCCACGCTGCTCAGAACTTCCGCGATTTTCTTCTGTTCGTGCTGGGGGGGGAGAGAGATTGGAAAGTTTTTCAGTTGAGTTAAGCTTATATTCGGCTGTGCCCCTGTTGTTTTCTGCTCCTCAACCAACTTTTTTATTCTAGGGCATTGAAGGTAGTAAGCCACATAAGAGAGGTCTTGGTTAATCCCTTTGATTAAGGCCACCGCTTGATTCGTGTTGGCTTCCGATTGATCTTTATAAACGGCTACCCTTCCGAGAGTTCCAGCAATGGTGAAGAGGATAGTATCTTTCTTGATGATAGAACGCCGGAAAGCTGAGTGACACTCATCCGATACAAATGCAGTAGGCTCACCTATGTTCCCGTGGTCATCTATGTTTTCGGCTTTTATGAAAGGTATCCCTTCCGTCCGGTAACCAAAACCAGATGTAGTGGGCGTTGTTCCCTTGGTAATGATCTCAGAAATGCTGCCAACCGTTGTTTCTGCCCACCCCTCTGGAATTTCATGCGTCATAGCCAAGCTCCTTAAGGAAACCCATCATCTTGGCTTCGGCTTCATCGCGCTGCTGGCGCAGAGCGTTCAGTTTAACGACTTCTGCTGCAACATCGATCTCGTCCTCGTCTTCGTCCGTGCTGACATAGCGCGAGATATTGAGGTTATGGTCGTTCTTGCGGATTTCATCCAAGCTAACCACTCGGGCAAACCGCTCTTCGTCTTTGAACTCACCGAATGTATCGGCGAAACGCTTCACATTGGCGTCTGACAGGTGGTTCTGGGCTTTGCCTTCGACGAGTTCATGAGTGCCATTGATCACCAGAACCTTGCCTTTGCGCTCTGCGGGTTTGTTTCTGCGAATGATCAGGATACAGGCGGGAATGCCCGCGCCATAAAACAGGTTCGGTCCCAGCCCGATCACCGCATCGATCAGGTCATCTTCCAGAAGTCCTTTGCGGATTTTCGCCTCTGCCCCGCCACGGAACAGGATGCCGTGCGGCAGGACCACACCCAACATGCCATCTTCCTTGAGACTGGCCAGCATGTGTTGGACAAAGGCAAGATCACCATAGGATTGCGGTGGGCAACCATAGGTATCGCGACCAAATTTGTCCCCGGTTGACCAGACATCATGGCCCCAGTTTTTCAGGGAGAATGGTGGGTTGGCAAGGACACGGTCAAAAGTACGAATGGCTTTTGTGCCATCGCCAACAAGATGCTTGGGATCAAGCAGGGTATCGCCACGTTCGACAAAGGCATCATCAATGTCATGCAGGAACAGGTTCATGGAGCAGATCGCCCATGTGTTCAGGTTCTTTTCCTGACCATACAGCGACAATGAACGCGGGTTCTTGCGTTGGCGTTCAAGGTGATGGAAGCATTCCAGCAGCATCCCGCCAGAGCCACAGGTGGGGTCATAGACAGACATGCCCTCATCAGGCTTCAGGCATTCGACAATCAACCGCACGACCATCTTCGGGGTGTAGAACTCGCCCCCCTTCTTACCCGCATCATCGGCAAACTGGGCGATCAGGTATTCATAGGCGTTGCCAAGGATATCAGCCTCGACATCAACATGGCGCAGACGGTGTTTCTCAAAGTGCTGAAGAAGCTTTTCAAGCGTGGCATCGGGGAAGCGTTGCTTGTTGTTGAAGTCCACATCCTGAAATACACCACGAAGGCGGTGGTTGGCGTCCTCAATTGCATGGAAGGCCGCGTTTAGGTGTTCGCCAATGTTGGTGGTGTGCTTGCGAATATCCTTCCAGAAGTGGCCTTCGGGGATATGGAAACGGTGTTCGTCAGGATCAGCCGCGAGTTCCTTGTCGCCATACTGGCTCAGTTTCCGTTCATATTCTTCTTCCCAGACATCACAAAGACGGCGGAAGAATAAAAGACCGAAGATGTAATGTTTGAAGTCCCCGGAATCGATGGAGCCACGAAGGATGTTTGCGGCACCCCACAGGTGGGATTCAAGTTCTTGGAGCGTCAACTGAGACATGAAACTGGTGTTTCCCCTGCAACTTTAGGCACGTTGAATGTTATGGGATTCACCATAAAGGAAACCGAGTTTTTGGCAATTGGTCTGGTTCTTATTCCGTTTTAAAGACTGACATTTTTCGGGTGTGAAGATGGCGGAATAAATCGGGCAAGTGCCGGGTTGTTGTTTGGGCATGCGCTCATTGCAAAGCAACAGATGAGTAAAGAATGAGGTGCGCTCTTAGGCGCAGACTGACGGATCGATCACGGGTCTGTTTACGCCGGATGTAATGGATACAGTTACTCAGGGCAGAATTCGTCGCGTAGGACCACTGACCCCCAAGGAGAACTGTTCATAGACCCATGCATCCCAAGTGTCCCTTTGATCGCCAACTTTGAGAAATTTTGAGATGCTATCTGGTATCTTCGGTGCCAGAAGATAATTCATAAACCTGCGGAAGGCGTTGAAATCATCAAGGCTTTTGGGGGTAGGTTGAAAGTCAATTGATTCTTTGAGGGACTTAAGAATATCTGCATAGCTGGAAAATCCCAAACTCCAGTTCTCGTCCGGTTCCTCAAGGATTTTCAGTTCGTATGCTGTGGCGTCTTGCTTCACGCATATAACCGCACGTGCAGCCTCATAACCTTCACTTCATATGGTGCATTTTACTTCGTAGGTTGTTCTTTTCCTGATCTTTGGAAAATGAAAAGGCCCTGTCCTTTGAGGGGCAGAGCCTGTTTCAACGGTCGTGGTTATATTGCCTGGACAAGTTCTTAGCTGGACCTGTTTACACCGGATGTAATAAATAAGGCTCTCAATTTTCCACCGAAAACTCATGCAAAGTCGCGTTCGGCCCAATCTTGAGCATGATCACACGGCCAGTCCAGAAACTCATTTAGTGGTGCTGTTCGACGCCTCAAGGCTCGCTTTAACTGGTCTTCTTTCTTTTTCTTGTATCTGTGCACGACTTGTCGGCTGATACCGAGACCAGCGGCAAGTTGAGCAAGCTCCAAGTCAGGAAAGTAATCAAGCAGCCACCTTACTTTGCCTTCAGTATTGAGACTCGTATGCCTTTTCTGTTCATAATCCCGAACAGCTGCCAATACATCGCGTGTGGCTTTGTCGAGGGATGTTTTCTCCAGCATCTCGGGAAGGTTTTCTTGGACATACTCTATACCAATTGGGGATAGAACATCGAACGGTCCATGTTGTCCGAGAATGCGAAAGCCTAGACCCTTTTCCGCTGCCTCGGGAACCAGCCGGTTTCTATAGGCGAGGGCAACCGGGTCGTATTCCTTGTGGCAAAGACCCAACTCCGACATGACCTTGATCAGGGTTGATCGGGAAATCTGAAGTTTGTTGGCGACTTCAGAAAAGGGGAGATGGTCTCCAATGCTGATCGTAACGACCTCACCAGTTTCAAGGTCGGTGTATTTTTTCTTGTATTCCATAGAAATTCTCCAAGCGCGTTTTCCTTCTATGGTGGTCCCTAATCGCACTGGAGAAGCTGTCTGTCTCTTGCTGCCTTATTTCATCTTGAACTTCGTTTTTTCATTGGTGATAATTGTCTAACTCACTGACTCAACTAGATTTTTTTGCACCAACCGATTGGATTGAGGTTCCAATTATGAACATGCAGTTGCTTAGAGATGTATGGTTTGCACTTGAAGAAATCCGAGGGCGAGATGAGGATATGCCAGCGTCGCGCCAGAACATGTTGCTGCGTCTTTATCTTGCTGGAGATGATGGTGTTACCTACGAGGACCTGATGGATGAGATGGCCCTCACAAATGCCAGCGTGTCGCGGAACGTTAACGCCTTGAGCCCTTTGGATCGCCATGGGAACTTGGGGTTAAACCTTATCGACATTAAGTCTGACCCAGAAGAGCCAAGAAGACGTAGAGTGTTTCTCAATTCTCAAGGTAAGCGCCTTATTTCCAGAATTTTCTCGCGCGCCGGTAAAGGTCAGGTTGTCTCTGATGAGCGATCAATAAATCTGTCGGAACTTGAACCGGTGAAGAAAGAACTCCCAAAGAAGGCAAAAGGCAACCCGAGGGCAGGCGTCGAGAAGCGAGGTAATAGCTATCGGTGGCAACTGATGTTCAATGGTAGACGTTTGTCTGGAACTGAACCAACTGCGAAGAAGGCCCGCGCAGCCCGTGAGAGGGCGCTTAAACAGCTTAAGGAGGCCGAAGAACACAGTGTGGAACTTGAACCGTCAAGTTGAGGTGAGTTAATCCGCTCCGAGCGACTCTAAAACACGATAAACGGACGAACGGGCAATCCTCAATTCCTTTGCAATGGTGGTTGGGCTTTTGCCCGCGTCTTTCATGGCTCGGACTTTATCAGGATCAATCTCTGTGGGTCTGCCCTTGTACTTTCCTTCCCTTCGTGCTTTCTCAATGCCTTCTCGCTGACGTTCTAGCATGATCTCTCGTTCAAACTGAGCGATAGCAGAGACGACATTGAGCATGAGACGCCCTGTCGCTGTTCCTGTGTCTACCCCAAGGTCAACAATACGCAGCCCTGCCTTTTTGGCCTCAATGGTTTGCATGATGTCAACTAGGTGGGCGGTAGAACGTGCCAAACGGTCAAGCTTTGTAACGACCAAAGTGTCGCCCTCTCGGATGAAGTCCAGCGCCAAGGCAAGTTGCTCACGGTTCTTTACGTCAACCGATGACACTTGCTCTTTGAAGACCTTCTCACATCCCAGATCAATGAGGTCTCTGACTTGTACTTCAATGCTTGCTTTCTGATCGAGAGTCGAGGTGCGGGCATATCCAACAAGCATAGTGTTCTCCTGAAAGTGTCCGATTTATATCTAAGACGTTATTCAGTGAGTGCTCTATAAGTCAACAAGTAATTTAAAAAGGACACTATTGGTGTGATGGATGCGACGTCCGTTTTGACCATGGTTATATAGGACGGTCGGGGTTCTTAATGTCTGGCAGAGGAAATAGATGAGGTGGCAAAGTTTTGGAGTTTGTAGCTGTCGTTAATCGTCTCTGGTGAGAGGGCGGGACCCCATGGGGGGAAGAGGCCAGAAACAATATATGGATATGTCACTCAAATTTTTGACCCTGAAACATTCTGGGTGACCTCCAATGTCACTCGGGTTCAGGATTTCAGAATTCGCTTATCGCGTGGCTCTTGTGAGAGGTGAGAAAAGATCATAAATCTGAAATGGGACAGGGAAGACAGGCAGAAGAAGAAAGCCATGTACGAGAAACCTGTTGGCGTCCCGATTAAATACCTCATCAAACAACGTAGACAGAAGGTGGTCTTTACCTGCGGCTGTTGCTCCCGAGAAGTTACAAAGACACCTCAACAACTGTTGGATCTCGCCAGTCCTGATACTGGGCTTAAGGAGCTATCTAGGAGGCTTAAGTGTTCCCAGTGTGGTGCAACACAGTTCAGCTTTGCTGTTTCCTATCCCTAGCTTATTTGAGGGGAGGGTTAGGCTAGGTGCTCTAGGGATATAAACAGGTAAGTAATCAGGAAGAAGTAGTAGCTATAGAGGCTCTATAGAGTACTAAAGAGGTACTATAGTTATACTATATATGTGTTTTTGTTGATTGATTATTCTCCTTCCTTCTATGGTGGAACCTAATTCTAACTATATGAATTTAAAGGATTAATTGGGGTTCTGTCTTGTCTGCCTGAATCAGGGGCAAAAGTGCCCATTCATCAACGCTAGCGGAGGGTTAGGTGCCCAGAAATCGGGACAGGTTCGCTTGCAGTCTGTGACTTAAAACGCAGGTCTGTGATGAAGCGAATCACCTCAATGCGGTGAGCCATTCAGTAAGCTCAAAAAACAGTCTCAGAGTGAGGAAATATGTGTGCCAATAAGGTCACCAGTGTGTAACACCAACGTGTAACACCCCGCGCTATGGCGGGGTGCTAAACGTCTGATTTTATTGAAAAAATCAAGTCTGGCTGGGGCGGTAGGATTCGAACCTACGATACACGATACCAAAAACCGATGCCTTACCACTTGGCCACGCCCCATCAGCGTGTGTGGCGCGGAAAATAGCGCCCCCATGCGCAGAGTGCAACCCTCTATTTGAAGGTTTTTTTATCCGGTCCTGCCCCGGCTGTTCAGTCCGGAAAGGCTGCGCCGATTTCGGCCTGCTCGCGGGTCTTTTCCGAGAGGATATGCGTGGGTGAAATCCACCAGTCCGGGTTCTGTGTTGCGATTGCATGGGCGGCACGTTCGGCCTGACTGGTTGTGTCGTATATGCCAAAGCAGGTGGCACCACTGCCCGACATTCTGGCCAGCAAACAGCCGTCTTCACGCGCGAGTGCATTGAGCACATCACAAATTTCCGGAAGTATTCCCGTTGCGGGCAAAGTCAGATCGTTGCCGCATTCCGACAGCGCATCGGCAAGCGATGCCGCACTTTGGAATGTCTGGTTGCCTTGCCATGCGCCCGTGGGACTGAACCCCTCGTCAGCGCGGGCCTTGAAAATTTCGGGTGTTGAAACCGCTTTGCCCGGATTGATCAAGACAATCGGTACGGGCGGCAGGTCAGGCAGTTCGGTGATTTCTTCGCCAATCCCCGACATCACGCAGGTTTCGCCGTGCAGGCAAACCGGAACGTCCGCCCCTAGCGACAGGGCGATGTGCGATAAAGTATGCGCATCAAGATCAAGCTTCCACATTTCGCGCAGCAACCGGATGGCCGCAGCTGCATCCGCCGATCCGCCACCAATGCCAGATGCAATCGGCAAGCGTTTATCAAGGATCAAATCCGCCCCCTGTTTGGGCGCACAGGTGTCTTGCAGCAGCTTTGTGGCCTGCATGACAAGATTTTCGTTGATGTCATTCTGGGCAAGGGTGGCCGCCATGGGCCCGGTGATTGAAAGCGTGATCTGGTCATCGCTGCGCAATTCACCACTAAGGACATCACCGGTTGCGGTAAAGCAAACCAGACTTTCAAGCAGATGATAGCCGTCATCGCGTTTGCCGGTGACATGCAAAAACAGGTTAACCTTGGCAGGTGCCTGCTGGCGATAGGTCGCAGACATGAACGTTTCTTCCCAAATGTGTCAGTTCACGACAATCGGGGCCACGCTTGGTACCTGGCCATTGATTTTGGCTTCTACGGTACTGCGCAGGTCTTCGGTCGGATTGAATGACAGGGCGCGGTGCCACTGGAAACGGGCTTCGTGATAGCGCCCGATTTGCCAATAGGCATCCCCCAGATGATCATTGATTGTCGGGTCGTCAGGTTTCAGTTCGACAGCCTTTTCAAGCTGTTCAACCGCATCATCGAACCGGCCCAGCTTGTAATAAACCCAGCCGAGGCTATCGACGATATAGCCGTCATCAGGCTGCAATTCGACGGCACGTTTGAGCATGTCTTCGGCCTGATCGAAATTCATGCCCATATCAACCCAGCTATAGCCGAGATAGTTCAGAACATAAGGCTGTTCGGGTTCGATTTCGAGCGCCTGAAGGAAGTCTGCTTCGGCCTTGGCCCAGTCGCCCGCCCGCTCGTTTGCGATGCCCCGACGATACAACAAGCGCCAGCCAACCTGTGTCTTGCCGCCCAGACGTTCTATGGCCTTGTCATAGGCATCGGCAGCCGGGCCATATTCCTGCTGGAAGCGCAGGATATCGCCAAGCTGGATCAGGGCGTCCGGGCGGTCCCTGCGTTCGCCAACCATGTCTTCAAGGATATCAATTGCTTCATCCGCACGGCCAATTTGCTCAAGGCTGGATGCGATGCGCAGTCGCGCATTCCAGCTGTGCGGTGAAGACACCGGAATGGCCCCGTAAACGTCAATTGCCGTTTCAAAGCGATTCTGGATTTCCATGACTTCGCCAACCAGAAGACGGGTAATGTCATCATCAGGACGCAGCGACAATGAATAGCGCGCCATCAACAAGGATGGATCAACGGCGTTTTCCTGACTGAGCAAGGTGGCGATATCAAGATAGGCCTCTGCCAGACCCTCTGCCGGGGTCAGCATGGTCGCGATTGGCGGTTCGCCGCGATCAAGGCGCGCCAAATGGAAGGGCATGGCAAGCGATTGCGGATGCCGGTCCATGTAGCTTTCATAAAGAAGGGATGCCTTTTGCACCTGTCCTTTGCGCTCATAGACGGCACCAAGGGCCTCTGCCGCGCGAAGTGGCGCATCAGCCGGGTCGCCATAGGCGCTGGCAAGGGCGCGTTCGGCAGCATCAAAATCGCCGAAATGTGCGAGTATCAAGCCGCGATGATATTCCGAAAGCGGGTTCAGCGAACCATTGCCCTGCATGCCGTCAAGTGCGGCCATGGCTGCGGCTTTCTGATCAAGGCCGGTATAAAGCCATGCCTTTGCCAGCGGTGCAATCAGGGCGTTGATGCCGCGTTCGGGCAGGCTTGAAACAATATCAAGCGCATCCTGATAGCGATCTTCGCGAATGGCGGCATCCATGACCGTCAGGGCCGCAAACAGATCCTGATCGTTTTCCGACTGCAGTTGTTTGGCAATATCGACCGCATCACTGATACGCCCGTCGCTGATCAGCGCGAGGAAAGCGCGACGGCGCAGTTCTGCGTTATCGGGATCAAGGTTATGGGCACGCAAAAGATACTGCGCAGCATAGCCCGACTGGCTTTCAAGCTGTGCGGCCTTGCCTGCAAGGAAGTTGCCCGAAAAACCGTTGGATTGCGGATACTCGAAAACGGTGTCGTCGCTTTGTTGCGGCATGGTGCCACAGGCCGAAAGTGCAACAGCCGTCATCGGGATGAGGAGGTGTAACAGTTTACGTTTCAAAGGCTTTTCCTGCGTCCGCAATTCGGGTTCGGAGATGTAAGGTCGTATGCATCGCCATAGTGAATTTCGGGTTTAGCCTACTCAGTCGGCAATTATAAGGCAAAGCATTTGCAACACGGAACCATGCGCAAAGGCCATCACAATAAAGTAATGATCCGCAAAGTGCCGAAAGCAGCGGGCAAAAGCATCATATTGGCTAGCAATAAAGTGGACGCTTGGCCGGGATATCCAACTGTTTGCCAATGATTTCGCGGGCCTGTTTGGCAAATTGAGAACGCTGTCCAACCGGGGCGACTGTCTCAAGCACGGCAATGGCCTTATCCAAGCCGACGGCCTTGGCAAGGAACCAGCCGGCAAGATAGCTTGACGACAGGCAGCCGCCACTGGTGACGATGTTGCCCTGTGCGACCAGCGGGCGGTCTTCGATCACGGCTTTGGTGCGTGCTATCAAGGGCCGGGTTTTGTTATCTGTTGTCACGGTCGCGGGCAGCAGGCCCATGCGATACAGAAACAGAATGCCCGAACATTGTGCGCCAATCAGTTGCCGGGTCGGATCAAGCGACAGCTGCTCCATGATATCCGGATCATTGATGTGATCGCGTGAATGAATGCCGCTGCCCAACAAGACCGCGTCGGCTTCCTGTGCAAAGGACAGAGGCCTTTGCACCGAGACAGAAACACCGTTCATTGATGTAACGGTGTCGCCGGTGCCAACGATTTCGGCATGGACGCCATCGGCCTTGGCGCGGTTTAAAATCGCCAAAGCGACGAAGCTGTCGAGTTCGTTGAAACCTTCAAGGGTCACAATTGCGATTTTCATGTTGTTCTTGCCTGCGCGTTGAAAAGGGCCGGTATTGAACGCTCAGATTGAAATTGAAACAAGTGAAAACTTATATGAGGCTTTGACCGGCAGAAATCCAATCATCAGACCAAAAGAAAAAGGCCCGCATGACACGGGCCTTTTTGTGTGATGTAAGCCGGAAGGCTTACATGTTCGGATAATTTGGTCCGCCGCCACCCTCGGGCACGACCCAGACGATATTCTGGGTCGGGTCCTTGATGTCGCAGGTCTTGCAATGCACGCAGTTTTGCGCGTTGATCTGCAGGCGGTTGCCGCCATTTTCTTCATCTTCGACAAATTCATAAACACCGGCCGGGCAGAAACGGGCTTCGGGCCCGTTATAGACGGCAAGGTTGGTGTTTACCGGAACGGTGTCATTCTTAAGCGTCAGATGGACCGGCTGATCTTCACTGTGGTTGGTATTTGACAGGAAGACCGATGACAGCTTGTCGAAGCTGATTTTGCCATCCGGTTTCGGATAGTCGATTTTCGGCATTTCTGCAGCTGGCTTCAGGCAGGAATGGTCTTCGTGGTTTTTGAAGGTCCAGGGAGCCTTGCCACCGAACAGATAGGTATCAACAGCACTATAGGCCATGCCACCCCAGAAGCCCCATTTGGCGAAGCTCGGGCGGATGTTGCGGACCTTGTGCAGTTCCGGATAGACCCAGCTGTCTTTCAGACGCTGCGGGTAGCTGTCCATCTGTGCAGGCGTTTCGTCGGCAGTCAGGGCCTCAAACGCAGCCTCGGCGGCCAGCATGCCGGTCTTCATCGCGGTGTGCGAACCCTTGATCTTCGGCACGTTCATGAAGCCGGCCGAACAGCCGATCAGGCAGCCGCCCGGGAAAACAAGGTCGGGGATCGACTGGAAACCGCCTTCGTTTAGCGCACGTGCGCCGTACGAGATGCGACGACCATTTTCGAAAATCTTGCGGATTTCCGGATGCGTCTTGAAACGCTGGAATTCATCAAACGGGCTGAGATGCGGGTTTTCGTAATCAAGACCGATAACGAAACCGACAACCACCTGATTGTTATCAAGATGATACAGGAACGACCCGCCATAGGTGTTCTTGTCAAGCGGCCAGCCAACGGTGTGCTGAATCAGGCCTTCCTTGTGGACCGCGGGATCGACTTCCCAGAGTTCCTTGATCCCGATGCCATAGGTCTGCGGATCGGAATTCTTGCGCAGATCGAACTTCTTGATCAGTTGTTCGGACAGCGAGCCACGACACCCTTCGGCAAAGAAGGTGTATTTGGCATGCAGTTCCATACCCGGTTCGTGGTTCGGGCCCGGCGTGCCATCACGCGTAAGGCCCATATCACCCGTGGCGATGCCTTTGACCGAACCATCATCGTTAAACAGAACTTCGGCGGCGGCAAAGCCCGGATAAACCTCGACGCCAAGGGCCTCGGCCTGTTCGCCAAGCCAGCGGCAAACATTGCCAAGGCTGACGATGTAGTTGCCCTTGTTGTGCATCTGCGGCGGGGTCGGCAGCTTTTTTGCGCCGGTTTCGCTCAGCATCATGAACTGGTCTTCGCCGGCAGGCACGTTTAATGGTGCGCCACGTTCCTTCCAGTCAGGGAAAAGTTCATTGATCGAGCGCGGCTCCATCACGGCACCTGAAAGGGTGTGTGCGCCGACCTCGGAACCTTTTTCAACCACACAGACGGTGATTTCTTTTTCCTGTTCCTGGGCGAGTTGCATTAGCTTGATGGCAGCCGACAGGCCGGACACACCGGCACCAACGACGACCACGTCAAATTCCATGGATTCCCGTTCCATTTGGCCTCTCTCCTTTGGCTGGCGATCTTGTCGAACTGTTTCCGTTCGTTGATCGTGAGCCGGTATTCACCGTTCAGGGTCTCGCCCAAGCCCTGATTTCTCAGATAGTTCTTGCGTGGTTAAGCTATAGCGATCATGGCATCGGTTGACAATCCATAGTCATAACCTGTGTCGCGTTTGTACTCTGGCACAAAGGACCCAAAATCGTATAAGGTCTTCCCAAGCAGTGCCCGCGATCCTGATTGCGGTGCAACATACATCGCCTTTGTGTAGATGAGCAAACCAATTACAGACTTTGATGTAAATAATCTCGACCCGTTCGAGGCCCTTGTCTGGCAGTTTGAGATGGGCGCGGACGAGGCCATCGCCGACGAGCCGCTTGACCGTTTCAAGGCATCTGAAAGCCTGCGCCAGAATGCGGCCAATCGTCAGGGATTTGGCGCGAATGGTCGCCCGGGGGCACAGCGTCCTGCAGGGGCGTCGGCACGACCTGCTCAGTCGGCTGGAACTGCTGGTCCTGCGCCGATTCCGGCTGGCGGAGATGGCGGGTTCCTGTTGTCTGATACGCCACACGAGGCGCGCCAGTCCGCACGCGATGCAGCCGCTGCGGCAAACAGCCTTGATGAACTCAAGGCCGCTATTGAAAAGTTCGAAGGCTGCGCCCTTAAAAAGTCAGCCAGCAATACGGTCTTTGGCACCGGGAATGTCGAAGCAGATCTGGTGCTGGTCGGTGAAGCACCGGGCGCCGAAGAGGACCGTCAGGGCCTTCCGTTTGTCGGGCCAAGCGGCAAGTTGCTTGATGCCATGTTGCGGTCCATCGGACTGGCGCGTGAAGAGGCCTATATTACCAATATCCTGCCATGGCGGCCGCCGGGAAACCGTCAGCCAACCACAGCCGAGGTTGCGGTGTGCGAACCGTTCATTCGCCGCCATCTTGAGCTGATTGGTCCGAAGGTGGTTGTCTGTCTTGGCGGCAGTTCGGCCAAAACCCTGATGGAAGAAGATCGCGGCATTACGCGTTTGCGCGGCACGTGGAAGGAAATTTCCTTTGCGGATGGCAAAAATGCTGCCCTGACCGCGATGTTCCATCCGGCCTATCTTCTCAGGACGCCGGAACAAAAACGCCTTGCCTGGCGTGATTTGCGTGCGATCGCGCAAAAGCTTTAAGGAATTGGCGATAATATCGGCGTATGCATGGGAGATATGCAAGCGTTTCGGGTGCTTTGCGCGGTCCGCGCCAAGTGATTGATTCCAGATAAATGATTTCGCGGTTTGGGTGTTTTCTGCTATAAGACACGCCGTTGCACGAGGGGGAACACCGCAGGCAACGGGTTGCGAGACCAAACTGCTTCGGGATAAACACGCGGCTTGAAAACAAGCCTCGTTGGGGAAACTGATTTTGATCGAAGCAATAAGAACACGCCTGCCCGGTGTAACACGCACCGTAAGGCAGGGACTTTTCTTTGCGTTTATGGGCACCATGACGGTCATGGGTGCCATGTCGCCTGCTGCTGCCAGCACGCAGGAACAGGCCGCCCTGAGCAGCCCTGTTCTGGACGAGGCGCTTTCGACCCTGATCCCAAAGCCGCTTTCCGAACGCGATGCCGAACTTTACGAACAGATTTTTGCCGTACAGGAGCAAGGTCGCTGGGACGATGCCGACCGCCTGATTTCGCGCCTGTCTGATGATGTCCTGATGGGGCATGTGATGGCGCAGCGCTATCTGCACCCGACGGCGTATCGGTCGCGTTACAAGGAGCTTAAGGGCTGGCTTGCGAAATATGCCGATCACCCGCAGGCGCCGCGCATTTACAAGCTTGCGCTGACACGTCGCGGATCTGCAAATTATCCGAAAAAGCCTGTGGGCAGCTATGTTTCGGGTGCCGGCTATGATTACGAGAACATCACGCCCTATTATCACAAATCGACCAAGAAGCTGTCATCCAAGCAACGTTCGCGCGTTTCGACGCTGAAACGTCGTATTCGCCATCGCATTGGAAATGGCTGGCCGACCGGCGCGCTTGAAGTTCTTAACAGCGATGAGGCCCAGCGTATTTTTGATGCCTATGAGCAAGACCATGCCAAGGCCGCAATTGCATCGGGTTACTATTATTTTGGCAAACCTGATCTTGCACTGAAATATGCCAGTGAAGCGGCAAAGCGGTCAGGCAAATATCTGCCGCAGGCGCACTGGACTGCGGGTCTGACCGCGTGGCGTCTGGGCAAGATGGATGAATCGCACGCCCATTTTGCAGCACTTAGCACAAACAAATATGCCTCAAGCTGGACCCGGACCGCAGGTGCGTTCTGGGCCGGTCGTATTGATCTGGCCGCAGGTCGATTTGACGAAGCCGATGCCATGTTGAACCGGGCGGCGGAATATCCGCGTTCGTTCTATGGTCAGTTGGCGATGCGCGCACTGGGACGTGATGACGTTTTTGACTGGGACAGCCTTGAGCTTGATGAAAACCGTGCCAATAAGCTGAAACTTGATCCGCATGGACGTCGCGCGCTTTCGCTGTTGCAGATTGGTCTGCGCGATGAAGCCGAACGCGAATTGCGCAAGGCAGCGGCAAAGGATGACGATTCGCTGCGTCGTGCTGTTCTGGCCCTGACCGATACCGCGAATTTCGCATCACTTACCATGCGTCTTGGCAGTTATATCGCGCAAAAGACCGGTGATGTGTTTGTAAACGCACTTTATCCGGTTCCGCCATGGGCACCGGAAGGTGGCTATGAAGTTGACCGTGCGGTGATTTATGCCTTCATGCGTCAGGAATCGGGTTTCAACACCGACGCGCGCAGTCATGCCGGTGCGCGTGGTTTGATGCAACTGATGCCGGCCACGGCAAGCTATATCGGCAACACCCGTTACCGTGGTGCCAAACGCGCCGAGCTGTATCAGCCGGAAATCAACCTGTCGCTTGGACAGAAATATGTTGATCACCTGCTTGAGCAGAATGGTGTTGATAACGGCTTCTTGCAGTTGATGGCGGCCTATAACGGCGGCATTGGTAATCTTGGTCGCTGGCAGAAGGCGCTGAAGGACAATGTCGATCCGCTTTATTTCATCGAAAGCATCCCGTCGCGTGAAACACGTTTGTTCATCGAACGCGTGATGGCCAACCTTTGGATGTATCGGTCGCGGTTCGGTCAGGAAACGCCGTCGCTTGATCTTCTGGCTGCTGGCGAATGGCCAACCTATCAGCCGCAGGATCAGGACACAGAGCGCGGCCTGAGAGCGCAGCGTTAAGCATCAAGCACCTGCGATGACAGCCAATAACGGCGACAGCCCGCAAAAATCCAGAACAACTGACAAGTACCGTGCCCCGGATCAGGGGACGGTCCTTGATCGTATCAAGATGCCTCCCATGAGCGGCGAGGAAGCCCTGCGCCGGTTTGGTGAGGGGCATGTCAACCAAACGGGTGCTGAAACGGAGCGTCCGTTCGGGGAACTTGAAAGTCTTCATCCTGTCATGAAGCTGGTCGCACTGGGCGGCACATTGTTGCTGATCGTTGCTGTGTTGTTGGGAACTTTGTATTTGTTTGCGGGCTAGTTCAGCGCCAAATACAGCGCTTAGTCAGCATCTGAGTTGGATTGCAGGGCCTTGATCTCGCTTTGGGTGGCATTGCCAAGCGGATCGTCATTGGGCAGGTCGCGATAAAGATCACTTAGAACACGCAGCGCCTGATCCGGCTTATTGTTTTGTTTTAGCATCATACCGTAATAGTAGCGCGCCAGCAGATGGTTGGGCATTTGGCCCAGCGCATGCAAGACCAGATCACGCGACGTGCTGTCGATCTGTCCGTCCTGGGCGGTGATGCGGGTGTCAGCATATTCGATGGCAAGTAACGGGTTCTCGCCCGAAAGGGCATAGGCCTGTGCAAAGGCGGCCACGGCCCGTTCAATGTTTCCCAGACGCAACGATCCACGTGCCAGGGCGACCCAGCCTTGAAGGTTACGCGGGTTGACCTCCAGCGAGACGACAATCTGATTAAGCAGTCGCCTGATCTGCTGATCGGTTTTGAAATCGGGATCTGTGGCGTTATCGGCAACGGCAGCGGCGGCGGCGAGGTTGCGTTCGCCGGCACGATCCGCATAGGGCCGCGATGGAAGGGTCGGGCTGCCGAGCATGGCATAAAGCACCAATGCTGTGATAACCGGCAGGGCGGCAAAGGCAACGCGGCGCGCACGTGATCCTTGCCCTGCTGATTTCGGCAGGCTTGCATAAAGGGCCGCACCCGCCAGAAGTGCCAGAACCGCCAAGCCAACCCAGATCACAGGAAACCTCCGGTGGGATGATAATATGTCAGGCGATCACGTTGCATCAGGACTTGCCGTCGTCTTTTGAAGAACCAAGAAGTTCGTCCAGCCGTTTCTGTTCGTCCTTTGACAGCGATGCAGATGCCGGGGATCCATCGCGTTTCTTGCGACGGTAAAAGGCAAAAACAGCCAGAATTGCCAGCACCACCAGAACCCCCGGGCTTGCCCACAGAATATATGTTTCGGGTTTCAGTGGCGGGTTCA
>NZ_DBGS01000115.1:27853-44156 GCF_002295455.1 Thalassospira sp. UBA848
GTGGCGGGTTCAGCAGAACATAGTCGCCATAACGGGCAACGATATAGTCGATGACTTCCTGATTATCGTCCCCGGCGACAAGGCGTTCGCGGACCAGGACCCGCAGATCACGCGCCAGTTCGGCATCAGAATCATCAATCGACTGGTTCTGGCACACAAGACAGCGCAGTTCCTTGCTGATCTCGCGCGCACGTTCTTCAAGAACCGGATTGGACAGCATTTCATCGGGATTGACTGCCAAGGCGGGGGTGACAGCCAGAACGGGTAACAGAACGGCAAGCGCGCTGACAAGAATACTTAAGCGTCTGATCATCCCTTTATCTCCGCGATCTTGGGCAGCAAAACCTTTTCAAGAACTTCGACCGTGACGGGGCCGACATGCTTGTATCTGATCTGCCCGTTGCCATCGATAATGAAGGTTTCAGGCACGCCATAAACCCCAAAGTCAATTCCGGTCCGCCCGGACAGATCCATGCCAACAGCGGCATAGGGATCGCCAAGTTCATCAAGCCATTTAACGCCGTCTTCCGGGGCCTTTTCCTTGTAGTTCAGGCCATAGACCGGAACATTGGCTTCGCGTGAAAGGCGCTTGATCAACGGATGTTCTGCGCGGCACGGAATGCACCAGCTTGCAAAGACGTTGAGAACCGATACTTCACCCTGGGTCAGATCGGCACGCGACAAGCCCTTTTCGCGACCAGGCAGCGGCGGGAGTGAGAATTCCGGGGCCGGTTTGTCGATCAGGACCGATGGCACGACGGAGGCATCCTTGTCGATATTCAACAAAAACACCCCGGCCAAGGCGGCAAATAAAACCAGCGGGATTACGGCGATCGAAAATCTCATGAAGCGGGAACTCCGGTGTTCTTAAGGCGCAATACCACGCGCGTGAGGATGCTGAAACATCCACCGATCAACATCAATAACATGCCACCCCAGACCCATGGCATCATCGGCAAATAATGCACCGTCACCACCCGACCGCCATCATCAGCACGGTCCCCGATCGAAACATGCAAATCGCCGTCGCGACCATGCCAGATATCTGCTTCGCGGGTTTCAACCCCGCGGGTCGGATAGTAACGAATTTCGGGGAAAAGCTCAGTCACAGGCAGGGAGTGGCGATACAGAATAAAGGTCGCCTGACGGGTGGCGTAGTTCTCGCCCGCCAAAAGTGAGACACCCTCATATTGCAGGTTATAGGGGCCAGCCTGAATGCTTTGTCCGGCACGTGCCGAGACGACAACCTGTTCTTCCCAGATGCTGCTGGCTGATCCACCGGCAATCAGAATGGCCAGGCCGATATGGGCCAAAGTCATGCTGACATAGCGTGGTCCAAGAAGTTGCAAGTTGCGATATTTGCTTTCGCCATGTTCCGGATGACGCCAAAGCCGCGCCCATAAATCACTGAGCGACGCGGTTAGCACCCAACCTGCAAGGCCAATGCCGATCAGCGGGGCCGGGAACATCTCGATAAAGCGGATGGATACAAACAGGACGGTGATCAATGACAGGATGGCGGCCAGTTTCATGCGCCGTCCGATCATCCATATTTCATCCTGACGCCAGCGCAGCGCCGGCGCAAAAGCCATCAAGAACAGCAATGGCAGAACAATCGGGACCAGGACTTTGACATAGAACGGTGAGCCCACCGTAATGGGGTCGCCGGTAATCCATTTCAGAACCAGCGGATAGATGGTGCCGATCAGCACCACAGCGGCAACCAATGCCAACATGACGCTGTTAAGGAACATCGCACTTTCGCGTGAAATCACCTCGAAATAACGACTGGTGGCCATCTGATCAACGGATCGCCAAAACAGGTAATAAGCGCCTGCAAATACCGCACAGAAGCTGACCAGAAGGCCGGTGCTGTCGCTGGGCAGAAGCTGGGTTTCCGGCAAGGGGACAAACAGTCCCGAACGGGTCAGGTAAACCCCGAACCAGCCGACGGCAAGGGCGGTGATGCCAAGAAAGGCTGTCCATCCGCGGAGGGTTTCGGTTTTTTCCAGCACCGCCCGGCAATGCAAAAGTGCGGTGGCCAGCAGCCACGGCAAAAGCAGGCTGTTTTCGGCCGTATCCCAGTACCACCAGCCGCCCCATGCCTGTTCGCTGTAGGAGCGATAGGCATTGATCGCGATCGCGGTGCCAAGGCAGACCCAGGATCCAATCGTCCAGGATCGCATGGTTTCGGCCAGTTGACGGTCGATCCTGCGATCAAGCAACCCGGCCAGTGTCAGCGCAAAGATACCAGCCAATCCCGCCAGACCAAGATAAAGAAATGGTTCACGCAGAACTTTTAGCAGGTCCTGACTTTGCGGGTTCATACCCCGACCATCAAGCGGCGCGACACTGCTGCGCAGGAACGGATCAGCATCAATCAGGGCCACTACACCCAGAACGGCGATCAAAAGCCCGAGTATCGAAAGCGCGTTGCGACCAAAGTGGTCATCACCGGTTTTCGCGCTTTTGCCCATTTGAAGCGCCAGAAGCAGATTGACCAGCGACAATGCAACAAGCCAAACCAGCATCGCCCCACCATCCGGTGTAAAGGCGGCACCGATCCGGTACAGCATCGGCGTGGATGAATGACTGACGTCGGTTACGACAGGAAGGGTGAAATCACTGACGATAAAGGCGTTTAGCAATGCGCCCTCGGCCAGAAGGCCAAGCAAAAGGATTGCCGCTGGCAGCAAGAACAGATTGGCGGGTTTCGCCGCCATGCCTGTGGCGCCAACAGGATCGTCATCGGGAAGCTCTGGGCTGCCCTGTGGTGTGGCCGTGCTGGTCTGGGGGCGAAGCATGCGCAGAGAGGAGTGGAGCCACAGCGGACTGAACAGGACGGCCTGTCCGATCCCGGTGACCACCATCAGAAGCAGGGCAAAATGTCCTAACTCTGCAAGCATGTGCGTCTAAGGCTTCCCCAAAAAGTTCCCCTGCAACCTATTGCCTGATCTGCTTGGGGCGGATCAAGAGGCAATGGTCGCGGCTGTGTTCTTGTTGCGCGCGATCGGGCTTTATGGCGGCAGAATGTGGCTTAATTGCGCATCTGTTCAGCGTTTTTAGCTTCGATTTCTTCCCAATAGCCGCTTTTCTTAAGCGATTCGGCGACTTCGGGCGGCATGTAGTTCTCGTCGTGCTTTGCCAGAACTTCTGATGCGACAAACGTCCCTTCGCTGCTCATATGGCCTTCGGCAACAACGCCCTGACCTTCACGGAACAGGTCGGGCAAAATCCCGCGATAGGACACCGGAACAGTTTCAGCCATGTCCGTGACAACAAAGGCAATCGTCTGGCCGTCATCAAGTTTGGTCACCGATCCTTCGACGACAAGCCCGCCGACACGCAATCGCTGATCCGGGTCAATCGGTGACTTTTCAGCAATTTCCGTCGGGCTGAAGAAGAATACGACCGAATCTTCGAAGGCGGTCAGCAAGAGTGCGGCTGCGCCGCCAACGGCGAGCAAAATGGCGGCGATGGCATACATGCGTTGGCGTTTGCGGATTTTCGCGCGGGAAAGTGACACGTTCGTTCTCCGGTCAGGATGCCTTTGGGGACTTTTTGGTGCGGCGCGGGCGCCGTGATTGCAAGACAGTTTCGAGTTGGTCGCGTTCCGTCTCGCTGCTGCGCAGGCCGCGCAATGTCGAGATCAGCAAAGCAATCATGGCCAAAGCTGTCAGGCCATAGCTTGCCCAGATATAACTGCCATAACCGCCCATTGAGAAGAATTCACTCATTGCTTGGCCTCCGCATTGTGACCGGCATCATAGGATTGTTCCTTGGCAGTGGCCGGATTGCTGCGTTCGTCGAACATGCCCGAAAGATGCAAGGCACGAATGCGTCGTTCATTGAGTTCCAGACGGACACGCAGGATCAGAACAACGAAGTAGTAACAGGTAAAACCAAGGATCATCAGGGCAAGCGGCAATTGCATGCTTGGATCAACGGTGGGACCATCCATCCGCACGATGGATGCCGGTTGATGGAGCGTATTCCACCAATCGACTGAGAATTTGACAATCGGCACGTTGACCGCGCCGACCAGTGCCAACGCAGACCCCGCCTTTGATCCGCGTTCCGGATCGTCAAAGGCGTTCACCAAAGCCATGTAGCCGAGATAGAGGAACAAAAGGATCAGCATTGATGTCAGGCGGGCATCCCACACCCACCATGTTCCCCACATCGGTTCACCCCATAGCGATCCGGTAACCAGGCAAACGACGGTGAACATGGCGCCAATCGGTGCCGTGGCGCGCGCGCAAATATCGGCTAACGGGTGCTTCCAGATCAGGCTCATCGCGCCACAGATCGCCATGCCGACATAGCAAAACAGGCCCATCCAGGCAGCCGGGACATGGATATACATGATCCGTACGGTATGGCTTTGCTGATAATCAACGGGTGATGCGATCAGGGAGAAATACAGCCCGACCGCAATCAGAATTGCGGTCAAAACCGACAGCCACGGCAGGATCGGCGCTGTGAATTTCAAAAACACACTTGGTTTGGCAAAGCGATGCATTTTTTCTTTTCCTTGGTGCGGAAATCCGCAAAGGGTCATCCCGTATCGTATCTTGTTCTATTCCATGGCCTGTCGAACGGCATGGGCGGTGGCAAAGGGCGCTGCTGCCAGTGTCAAAAGCAGGATCGCAGCCATGATCTGTAGTTGCGCGGTCGCTGAAATGCCCAGAAGGGCGGCCTCAACCGCACCGGCCCCAAAGATCAGAACCGGAATATAAAGTGGCAACACCAGAAGTGAAACCAGTACACCACCCCGGCGCGCCCCCAGTATGAGTGCTGCGCCAATTGCCCCGATCAGGCTGAGTGCCGGTGTTCCAAGCAGCATAGCAACCATAAGAATGATGAAGCCGTCTTGATTCATGTTAAGCATCACCGCCATCAGCGGTGCCGCAATGATCAGCGGAAGCCCGGTTGTCAGCCAATGTGCCAGCACTTTACCCAATATAAGAAGCTCCAGCGACACGGGCGAGAGGGTCAAAAGTTCAAGCGAACCGTCTTCGTAATCGGTCTGAAAAACGCGTTCGAGTGACAGCATGGCAGCAAGCAGTGCCGAGACCCAGATCACACCAGATGCAATGCGTGCCAGAATGTTGGCTTCCGGCCCGACACCGAACGGAAACAGGGTGGTCGTGACAATAAAGAACGCAACCACCATCACGGAATCGGCCCCCTGGCGCATGGCCAGACGCAGGTCACGTTGCAGGATCGCCCAAAAGCCGTTCATTGCGCGGCCTCCGACGATGACTGGCTTGTTGCGTTGTCCGATTGATCGTCATCCATTTCGTCTTGTTCCGCCAGCCACTCGACCATCGGAACGGCGAAATCATCAAGATCCAGAATGGTCGGGTTTTTAACCTCAAGATCGATATGGGTCGAATAGATCACGATCCCGCCATCTTTGCGGAAACTGGCAATCAATTGCGCCAATTCAGCGCAGCTTTCACGGTCCAGACCGACGGTTGGCTCATCAAGGAGCCACAGATCACTTTGCCCGATCAGAACGCGGGCAAGGGCACTGCGTCGCTTTTGCCCGCTTGAAAGGTATCGCCCGGTGACACTGGCCAGATGATGGATATCAAGCGCATCCAATGCCCGGTCAATGGCGGCGTCAAGATCACGCACACCGCGCAGCTGTCCCCAAAGGCGAAGATTGTCACGGACTGTCAGGACAGGTTTGATGGCATCCTGATGGCCCAGATACTGGGTGCGGCCATGATGGGCGATCCGGTCATCGGCAATGTTTTCACCGTTCCAGTACAGTGTGCCGGATCGCGGTGCCAGAAGACCCGCCATCAGGCGCAACAGGCTTGATTTGCCAGCGCCGTTTCGACCACGCAGCATGATGGCGTCACCGGAAGCGGCCGAAAAGGACAGGCCACCAAACACCAGTCTTTCGCCGCGCAGGCAGGTCAGATCAGAACCGCTAAAATCAGCCATATAACCCGTTAGATTGTCTGAAATTCATTCTGCAACACGTCATGATATAGCGCGTTACAGTGCATTATTCATGCAATAACCGACAATGGGCTTAAAGGCATTGTTTCAAATCAATCCAAATTCACCATTGCGCGGTGAAGTCAGTCATCGAAGCGGACCATCGCAGCGCCGCTGATCGGGCCGCCGCGACCATTCTGGACCAGAATGGCAATGCCCCCGTCATAGGGTTCTGACATAGCAAACGGAATTTGGCGGGTGGTGCCATCCCACTGACCAAGACTGATCATTTCACGCACGACATTGGCATGTACCAGACGTTTTCCGGCGTTTTCGCCTGACAGAACATCGCGCGCATGTTCGCGGTCAAAGCCGATCAGCCAGATTTGGCCACCATTGCCTGCGGCCTGTTTGCCAACGCCGCGCAGGGAAACAGTTCCGCGTGCCGCCTGGCCGGTGTCAGATGTGGCCAACTTGATATCGGCAACGTCACGCAATGGTGCAAGGTCGCTGCTGGTTGCCCGGATCTGCTGTTGGGCCGTTGCGCGGACGACGTGATCCCCATTGATGATGACCTGTGGCGTGTAAACATAGCGTTCGCGCATGCGATCGGCGTATTCCCGCTGGCGCTGGCTATATCGGGCATCAGAAAATGGATCGGTCCATCCAAGATAGTTCCAGTAGTCGACATGATAGGACAGCAACAACAGGTCCTCATGCTGCTGGGCAAGGTTGTAAAGAACCTTGTCGGCAGGCGGACAGGAGTTGCAGCCTTGTGACGTGTAGAGTTCCACCACAGCGCGCGGCAATACACTTTCAGCCGCGGTCGCAGGGCCAGTGACCATCATAATGGTCAGTGCAAGGGTACATAAAAGGGGGCGAGTGTTTTTCATGACATTGATGATGCCTGAAAACAGTCTTCACCGGCCAATCACAAGGCGTTGAAAGCCACGCGACCCTCTAAAGCGCGATGATTCCGTTACGCTTTTTTATGACGTGCGGGCGTTTTTTGCCTTGGCAAGTTCCGAAACCTGGCTGGCGGGCATCGGCTGGCCAAGCAGGTAGCCCTGTATAAGGTCGCAACCGGCATTTCGCAGCACTTCAAGCTGTTTTTCGTTTTCAACGCCTTCGGCAACGCAGGTTTTGCCAAGGTTGCGCGCCATATTGATGATGGTGATCGGAAGCGTTGCGCCATCCGGGCCATCTTCGATATCCCGCACAAAACTGCGATCGAGTTTGATCACATCAAACGGCAATGTGCGCAGGTAACTCAGGCTGGAAAAACCGGTTCCGAAATCATCAAGGGCGATCCTGACGCCAAGATTGCGCAGGCGCTGCAGTTTGGTGCGCATATCGTCGATATTGCGCATGAACAGGCTTTCGGTGACCTCGATCTCCAGTCTTTCGGCGGCGACACCCTTTTCGACGAGGATTGCGCGAAGTTGATCGGCAAAATCCATCGAGCCATAGAATTGCTGAACCGATACATTGACCGCAAGGCCCAGATTGAACAGACCTTCCTGCCGCCAGGCGATCAGCTGGTCACAGGCGGTGCGAATGACCCAACGGCCCAGTTCGCCAATGACTCCCATTTCCTCGGCAACCGGCACAAAAGTCGAGGGCGGGATGGTTTTGCCTTCGGCCGTGGTCCAGCGCAACAAGGCTTCGACGCCGGTTATGTCACCTGTTTTTGCGTCAAACTGTGGCTGGTAGACAAGGTGGAGTTCCTGGTTGTCAATTGCGCGCCGCAAGGCGGTTTCAAGGGCAAGGTCGGCACCCTTTTGACTGTGCAGATTGACACTATAAAGCCCGACGCGGTTTCTGCCCTGTTCCTTTGTCTTTTCCTTGGCCTGGGCCATCGCAAGTTCGGCACAGCGAATGATATTGCTGGTGTCGTTGGCATCTTCGGGGAAGGAGGCAATGCCGACGCTGGCAGAAAGATAGACATCTTCGCCCTTGCGGGTCTGGTGTGCTTCATCCAGCCGGCTGAGCAATTTTTCGGCAATATTGACGGCTTCCTGTTCGGTTTTCACGTGGGGCAGAATGGCCGCGAATTCGTCGGCGCCAACACGGGCAACAACCGCATCATGCCCAAGCTCGCGGCTGATCCTGCGCGCGACTTCAACAAGAACGTCGTCCCCGGTGCTGTGACCAAGGGCATTGTTCACACGCTGGAAGTTATCAATATCGAGCATGGCAATGCTTAATGGGCGCCCGACCCGGCGGGCGCGCCCGATATGAAGAGACAACAGTTCCGAGAACCGGCGGCGGTTTGGCATGCCGGTAAGTTCGTCGGTAAAGGCAATACGCAGCACGTCTTCGCGGTTTTTTTCCCGACCACTGATGTCGGTGAAAATCGATGCGTAATGCGTCACATTGCCTTCGCCATCGCGCACGGCCATGATCGAAAGCCATTCGGCATAAATCTCGCCAGATTTCCGGCGGTTCCAGATTTCGCCTTCCCATTTCCCGGTACGGGCAAGGTCCGCCCAGAGCTTGTCATAGAATTCCTTGCTTTGACGACCGGACTTCAAAATGCTGGGTGTCTTGCCGATGACTTCTTCGGCTTGATAACCGGTCACGCGGGTAAAGGCCGGATTGACGGCCTCGATTTCCGACTGCGCGTTGCAAATCATCACGCAATCGGGTGAATTTTCGATCAGTTTGTTGGCAAGTGCCAGTGACTGGCGTGCCTTGGTCAGTTCACTGCCGCCGTCCTCGGCCAGATTGCTGAGATGAACCAGATAATCCTGTTCGATAAATTCCAGAAGGTCGGCAAATGACAAAACCCCGATGGTCTCGTCATGATGGTTGTGAACGACAAGATGTCGGAAATTGTCGCGCATCATCATATTGCGCGCGTCATCAAGGTTCATGTCCTGACGGATAAACTTTACCGGGCGGGTGGCAATGTCGCCGGCTGTCAGGTTTTCATGCTCAGTGGCCAGATGGCGCAGGATATCGCGTTCGGTGATGATGCCGGTTTTTAGTTCTGCGGGCAGATCTTCGGCAAAGCCCGAAATGATGGCACTGTCGCATTTCTCGGAATGCATGCGTTGACGCAATTCCCAAACACGAATGTCCTTGTGCGCAAATACGGTGGATTGACGAACGGCATCAGCAACGTCATTGGCGATAAACGGCTTTTTGTCGCCGACATGACGGATCAGGTCCGTCTGGCTGATAATGCCGACCAAACAGCCATCTGCGTCGATGGTGACAAGGTGACGAACACCGCGATCACGCATGCGAACGATGGCCGATTGCGGCGTGGCATGAACCGAAATCGTATGAACCGGTGCTGACATCTGTGTCGCAACCGGTTCCGAAAGTGCCGCCGCAGTCGTGGCTGGCAACGAGAGCAAATCATGCTCGGTGACAATTCCCACAGGTTTGTTGGCAACGACAACAACAACCGAACTGCTGTTGGCACGTCGCATCTTGGCGATGGCCTCGCCAAGCGTCTCCTGCGGATCACAGCTTAAAACTGTTCCGGGTGAAAGTGTGCCGACCGTCAGCCCAAATGGACGTCCGTCTGAGGATGAAGGGCGTATCATGCAGGTTTGCTCTGTTGGATTGTTCTTGTTCGCTATTATTCTTAAGGGTGAATCGTGCGCGCCTCTCCTAGCAGGTTCGGCGTTCTTAAGAATTGTTCTGGATCAACTTGGCAATTTTCAGTTGAGCATTGTTCAGTAAGAACCATCCCAAACAACAACACCCCACCGGAAAACCGGTGGGGTGTCAATATCTCTGCCAAAGATTTCAGGAAGAAATCAGGCAGCTTTCATCATGTTACGCAGAACGAACTGCAGGATGCCGCCATTCTGGTAGTAGAGAACTTCGTTCTCGGTATCGATACGGCAGGTGGCGATGCATTCTTCGGTGCTGCCATCCTTGCGCGTGATGCGAACCGTGACATCCTGCAGCGGGGTGATGCCATCACCGATGCCCAGAACATCAAAGGTTTCCGAGCCATCCAGCTTATAGGTCTCACGACCTTCGCCATCCTTGAACTGCAGCGGCAGAACGCCCATGCAGACCAGGTTGGTGCGGTGGATACGCTCGAAGCTTTCGGCGATAACAGCTTTGACGCCAAGCAGGTTGGTGCCTTTGGCTGCCCAGTCACGTGAAGAACCGGTGCCGTATTCCTTACCGGCAACAACCACAAGCGGGGTGCCTTCGGCCTGATAACGCATTGCAACGTCATAGACCCAGCCCTGTTCGCCCGACGGATAATGAACCGAAACACCACCTTCGGTGCCCGGTGCCATTTCGTTACGGATACGAATGTTGGCAAAGGTACCGCGCATCATGACTTCGTGGTTACCACGACGTGCGCCATAGGAGTTGAAGTCACGAACCGCGACGCCATTCGCCTTGAGGTATTCACCTGCAGGGCTTTCTTCCTTGATCGAACCGGCCGGGGAAATGTGGTCGGTGGTGACAGAGTCACCCAGGATCAAGAGCGGACGTGCGCCGTGAACTTCAGCGAAGTCACCCGGCTCTTTCGCCATGTTGACGAAGTAAGGCGGGTTCTGCACGTAGGTGGACTTGTTGTCCCACGCGAAGGTTTCGCCTTCGGTGACTTCGATTTCCTGCCACGGTTTCGGACCGGCAAAGATGTTGTCGTAACGATCTTTGTACATCGCAGCCGAGATCGAGGACGCGATGGTGTCAGCGATCTCTTTGTTGGTCGGCCAGATGTCTTTCATGAAGACGTCATTGCCGTCCTTGTCCTTGCCGATCGGATCCTTGTCGAGGTCGATCTTCAGGTTGCCGGCAAGCGCATAGGCAACAACCAGCGGCGGGGAGGCAAGGTAGTTTGCCTTGACCTGCGGGCTGATACGGCCTTCGAAGTTACGGTTACCAGACAGAACGGCGGTGACGAGCATGTCGTTACCATCGATCGCATCGATGATCGGTGCCGCCAGCGGACCGGAGTTACCGATGCACGTGGTGCAACCGAAACCGGCAACGTTAAAGCCAAGCTGATCCAGGTAATCCTGAAGGCCTGCTTTTTCGAGATAGTCGGCAACAACCAGAGAACCCGGTGCAAGCGAGGTTTTCACCCACGGTTTGCTCTGAAGGCCGAGTTCGACAGCTTTCTTCGCCAGAAGACCTGCTGCGATCAAAACGCTCGGGTTCGAGGTGTTGGTGCAAGAGGTGATCGCGGCGATGACGACGTTACCGTCTTTCATTTCGAAGTTTTCGTTCGAAACCGGGACGGAACGATCGGCATCAACACCCGGTGCCATTTCGGCAAAGGTGTTGTTGAAGCTTGAAACGGCATCTTTGAGCAGAACACGGTCCTGCGGACGCTTCGGACCCGAAAGGGCCGGCTCGACGGTCGAAATGTCAAGCTCAAGCGTTGCGGTGTATTCGGCTTCATGTGCCGGGTCACGCCACATGCCCTGTTCTTTGGCATATGCCTCGACCAGAGCAATCTGGTCTTCGTCACGGCCGGTCGAACGCATGTAGTTCAGCGTTTCGTCATCGATCGGGAAGAAGCCACAGGTCGCACCATATTCCGGTGCCATGTTACCGATGGTCGCACGGTCCGGCAGGCTCATGTGGTCAAGCGCATCGCCATAGAATTCGACGAATTTGCCGACAACGCCTTTTTCACGCAGCATCTGAACGACGCGCAGAACAAGGTCAGTTGCGGTGATGCCTTCTTTCATGGAACCGGTCAGCTTGAAGCCAACGACTTCCGGGATCAGCATCGAGATCGGCTGACCAAGCATTGCTGCTTCGGCTTCCAGACCGCCAACACCCCAACCCAGAACGGCAAGGCCGTTCACCATGGTGGTGTGGGAGTCCGTACCAACCAGCGTGTCCGGGTATGCGACGGTTTTGCCGTCTGCGTCTTCGCCGGTCCAGACGACCTTGGCAAGATGCTCGACATTGACCTGGTGGCAGATACCTGCGCCCGGCGGAACAATACGGAAATTGTTGAAGGCGTTCTGGCCCCAACGCAGGAATTCGTAGCGTTCGCCGTTACGTTCGAACTCGACTTCCATGTTTTTGTCGAGTGCGTCGTCGGTGCCAAAGAAGTCAATCATGACCGAGTGGTCAATGACGAGGTCAACCGGTGAAAGCGGGTTCACCTTCTGGGCGTCGCCACCCATGTTGACGACGGCATCGCGCATGGCAGCAAGGTCAACGACGGCGGGAACGCCGGTGAAGTCCTGCATCAGAACGCGGGCCGGACGATAGTTGATCTCGTGGCTGCTCTTGTGCTCTTTGAGCCAGTCAACAACAGCTTTGACATCGTCGGTTTTAACAGTGAAATCGTCTTCGTAACGCAAAAGGTTCTCAAGAACGACTTTCAGCGTGAACGGAAGTTTTGAAACGTCGCCGAATTTCTCGGAAGCAACTTTGAGGCTGTAATAGTCGACGGACTTGTCCCCGACTTTCAGCGTACGGCGCGTTTTCAGGTTGTCTTTGCCACAAATGGACATCAGACCCTCCTCAAGGTGGTTTAAAGGGCTTGTCGTGACAAGACACCCCGACCGTCGGAGCGCCGAGCGGTGGGCTATCTGTGTTGCGTGACGCGGGTCACGGCTACATATCTATGTGCAACGGGGTTACACCACAATTCCCTGTGAAAGTCCAGACCCCGAAAAGGGGTATTGGGGAAAACCCGTTGATCACAGTGTATTGGCAAAGTCCAACAAGCACTAAAGCAGCTGTAAACGATATGTGCCGTGGCATTTGACCTTTCAATAGGATGGTCGGCAACACGGAGTCTGTCCTTCATGACATGTTGATGATCGCCGATGGCGACACGGCAAAGTCCGTCACCGCGGGTGCCGTCCATTTGCGTGCTGTTGCGACTCCGGCTGCGCTTGGGAATGCCAAGACTCGAATCAAGCCAGAAGTGATGATGTTGGGCCGGTCCGGATTGTGCGGTGCATGATTGCCAAAATTTTTTGCAATGCGGCGATTGAAATTGCCCCGAATTGGTCAGGCCGCCAGATAACGCTACGTAATCAAGGGTAGAATGACCGGTTTAATATACAGGCAAATAATTGTGCGCTGCAAATTTGTAGAAAAGTCCCAACCCGTTGAGAATCATTGCATTGACGCAATATGCTGAAATTGGTACTTAAATGCCTATTAAATGTGTCAGGCCCGGTTTCCGTAAGGTCAGGGTCATAAAATAAAACGACACATCATCAGGGAAACTGAACAGCGGTTTGCAAATTTTGACCCGAAAGAACCCGAAATGCGGTTCTGCGGTATTTGCGGCCCAAGTCAGGGAGGAATGCGACGGCATGACGTCACAGGGTCCTATTTTACAGATCAGCGACGTGTCGCTTGTTTTCGGCGGTGTGCGTGCGCTGAGTGATGTCAGCTTTTCCGTTCAGCCGGGCGAGCTTTTTTCGATCATTGGCCCGAATGGCGCTGGCAAGACATCCATGTTGAACTGCGTATCGGGGCGTTACACCCCGACGATGGGTTCGGTGTCCTTCAAGGGGCAGGATGTTACCGGGCTTAAACCCAATGATCGCGCCGAGCTGGGTATTGGTCGTACCTTCCAGAACCTCGCACTTTTCGGTCACATGAATGTGCTTGATAACATCATGGTTGGCCGTCACCACCTGCTAAAGAACAACTTTGTGAACGGGCCGCTTTACTGGCTTGGCGGGGCGCAAAAGGAAGAGCTGGAACACCGTCGCTTCTGCGAAGATGTTATTGATTTTCTTGAAATTTCCCACATCCGCAAGGCAACAGCCGGAACGCTTTCATATGGTCTGCGCAAGCGGGTTGAGCTTGCGCGTGCGGTTGCGTTGCGCCCCGATCTGATCCTGCTGGATGAGCCGATGGCGGGCATGAACCTCGAAGAAAAAGAGGACATGGCGCGCTTTATCATCGACCTCAATGAAGAGTGGGGCATGACCGTTGTCATGATCGAACATGACATGGGTGTGGTCATGGATATCTCAAACCGGGTGATGGTCCTTGATTTCGGTCGCAAGATTGCCGAAGGCCTGCCAGATGAGGTGATGGCCAACAAGCATGTGAAGAAAGCCTATCTCGGCGAAGAAGACGACGAAACGGACGAAGACGAGCAGGTGGCCTGAGCATGAGCAGCAATATCCCGGAATATGCCGACATCAAGTCGCTTGATACCTTCCCGAAAGTACTGGCCTATAACGCGCGCAACTGGCCCAAAGAAGTCGCCATGCGCGAAAAGGAATTCGGTATCTGGCAGGAATTTACCTGGCAGGACTATAACGACCGCGTCAAATGGATGACGCTTGGCATGCGGGCCCTTGGCCTTGGGCAGGGTGATGTTGTCGGCATCATCGGCGAAAACCGCCCGGAATGGGTCTGGGCCGAAATTGCGGCCCACGCACTGCGCGGTATGTCGGTTGGCCTTTATCAGGACAGCCTGCACGAAGAAGTCGCCTATCTGATTACCTATTCAGGCGCGCGCATCCTGATCGCCGAAGACGAGGAACAGTGCGACAAGCTTCTTGAGCTTGGCGATGATATTCCGACCGTGGAGCACATTGTTTATTGTGACCCGCGCGGGATGCGCAAATATGACGATCCGCGCTTGATGGATGTCGAAAAGCTTTACGAGCTGGGCCGGAAATTCGAGGAACAGAACGCGGGTTCTTATGACCAGATGGTCGCCGATACCCGTGGTGATGAATGCGCCATCCTCTGCACCACGTCAGGGACGACATCCAAGCCGAAAATGGCGATGCTTAATTCCGGTGATTTCCTTGATCACTGCGCAGCTTACCTTCGCGCCGACCCGAAATATCCGGGTGACAACTATGTCTCTGTCCTGCCGTTGCCGTGGATTATGGAGCAGGTCTATGTCGTTGGTCAGTCGCTGATCAGTCGCCAGATCGTCAATTTCGTTGAAGAGCAGGAAACCATGATGGCCGACCTGCGCGAGATTGGCCCGAACTTTGTCCTTCTGGCGCCGCGCGTCTGGGAAACCATTGCCGCAGACGTTCGCGCACGGATGATGGATTCCACCCCGTTCAAGCAAAAGATGTTTGATTTCGGAATGGCGCTGGCACGTACCGCCATGGACAATGGTGGTCGTTCAAAAATGGCCGACATCGTCCTGATGAATGCGCTGAAAGACCGGCTTGGTTTTTCCAATCTGCGTTCGGCCGCAACCGGTGGTGCGGCGATTGGGCCGGAAACCTTCAAGTTCTTCCACGCGATGGGCGTGCCACTGCGTCAGCTTTATGGCCAGACCGAGCTTTGCGGGGCCTATACCATCCATCAGCCCGAAGACATCGACTTCGATACGGTTGGCGTTGCCTTTGATAATTCCGAAATCAAGGTGATCAACACGGATGAAAACGGGGTTGGTGAAATCGTGGCCCGCACGTCGGGCATGTTTACCGGATACTTCAAAAACCAGTCCGCCTATGACGAGGATGTCCGGGATGGCTGGATGCATACCGGTGATGCCGGATACTTCAAGGACGAGAACAAGCACCTTGTGGTGATTGACCGTATGAAGGATCTGGCGGAAACCTCGACCGGGGTGCGCTATTCGCCGCAGTTTATTGAAAACAAACTGAAATTCTCGCCCTTCATTGCCGAGGCCGTGATTCTTGGCAAGGACCTGCCGTTCCTGTCGACCATGATCTGTATCCGTTATTCGATCATGGCGAAATGGGCAGAGCAACGCGGGATTGCCTTTACCAACTATACCAACCTGTCAGCCCAGCCGCAGGTCTATGACATGATCACCGAGGAAATTCGCGAAGTGAACAAGACACTTCCCGAAGCCCAGCGGATCAAGCGGTTCCTGCTTCTTTACAAGGAACTGGATGCCGATGACGGCGAGCTGACCCGCACGCGCAAAGTGCGTCGTGGGGTGGTTGCCGAAAAGTATGCCGACATCATTGATGCGGTTTATGCCGGGAATGACAAGGTTGATATCGACACCATGATCACCTTCCAGGACGGGTCAAAAACCCGCATTCAGACGAGTGTGAAGGTCGTCGATCTTGATAATGACAAGGCCGCACAGACGGCCCCGAAAGCCGCCGAATAAGGCAGCAGCATAACTGTGGTCCCTGCCGGGAAATAACCGGCACGCGGGCCGCCATTACAGGGATGGCAACATGAATTTCGAACTTCTGTTCCAGCTTCTGCTGAACGGTTTGATTGTCGGGACACTCTATGGCGTTGTCGCCATGTGCTTTGTCCTGATCTACAAATCGACCCAGATCGTCAACTTTGCCCAGGGTGAGTTCCTGCTGATCGGGGCATGGGTGTGTTATGCATTCCTTGTCGAGATGCAAATGCCCTTCTGGCTGGGTTTCCTGTTTACCTTGCTGTTCATGATGGCGTTTGGCGTCGT